>JAJYGB010000009.1 GCA_021785235.1 Bacteroidota bacterium | reverse complement strand
CATCGAGGGCAAGGCCGCCCTCATCCACGGCGCCAAGTGCGTCGGTCATGGGCTCTGCGCCGAGGCATGTCCGGTGGGAGCTATCGAACTCCTTATGGCGAAGCCAGGCAGAAGCGCCGACCTTCCATCACTCGACGAACACTACCAGACCAACGTCGAAGGAGTCTTCATCGTGGGAGAATTGGGCGGGATAGGATTAATAAAGAACGCGGTAGCACAGGGAAAGGCCGCTATCGACCACATCCTCACCAGGCCGAAGGCAGGCGAGGCTGAATTCGACGTCGCAATTGTAGGCGCCGGACCCGCTGGACTCGCCGCGGGTCTCACGGCAAAAGCGAACAATCTCAAGTACGTCATCCTGGAGCAAAGCGATATCGGAGGCTCAATACTCCACTATCCCCGCGCGAAAGTGGTGATGACATCTCCGGTCGAACTGCCTATCTGGGGAAAGCTCAAACTGACGGACGTGAAAAAGGAAGCCCTTCTCGATGTCTGGGAGAAGATCATCGCCAAAGCTTCGCTCGACGTCAGGACAAACGAGAAAGTCCTTGACGTCCACAGAAACCAGGGCCACTTCGTCGTGACCACATCCACGACTCAACTTTCCGCTCAATACGTCCTGCTCGCTCTCGGCAGACGCGGAACGCCGAAAAAACTTGGAGTCCCGGGAGAAGATCTGTCAAAAGTTATGTACAGGCTTATCGATACTTCCACTTACCACGACTTGCACATGTTAATCGTCGGCGGCGGAGATTCTGCCGTTGAAGCCGCCGTGGGATTAGCCCTGCAGAAGAACAACACTATTACCTTGTCGTATCGACGTGACGCCTTCACGCGCATCAAGGAACGCAATCTTCAGCATATCCAGGATCTCATCGCAAAGAAAAAGGTCCGGGTAATCTTTAATTCTGAAGTGCAGGAAATACAGGAGAAGTCTGTCACCCTGAAAACTTCGGACGGTGAAATAGAACTGCCGAACGATTTCGTATTCATATTCGCGGGTGGAGAATTGCCGTTCGAACTGCTGAAGAAAATCGGGGTCGCGAGCCTGATGCAGGAAGTCTCTTAATCCACCCAGGCAAAGTCCGGTCGAAGATACGGCTCCGGCCAAAGTCATTTTAAGTACTAGTGTCCGCCCAGAATCTCCTTCACAATTCGGATGACCTCGGCCATCTTGTAAGGTTTCTGAATGAAGTGCGTGATCCCTTCCTTCTCCAATTCCGATTTGACCTCCGGATCAATGAATCCGCTCGCGATCGCTACCTTTGCCTTGCCGGAAATCTCCCTGATACGACCGACGACTTCTTCCCCGCTTAATTTTGGGAGCCCGAGGTCAGATATAACAAGAGCGATGCGGTCATTGCTCTTCCTGAACATATCGACCCCTTCCTCGCCGTCTCCTGCGGTCATAACCTGGTAGCCTATCGAGTTTAGGATCGACCGGAGCAATTCCCGGAGCATCTCTTCGTCTTCTATAACAAGTATTGTTGCACCTTCACCTGATATGTTTTCCTTCATTTCCTCCGCCGGATCGACATGGTCTACCGGGTGTTCGAGGGCCGGCAGAAATATCGAGAAGGTTGTCCCGGCCCCCAATTCGGTCGTAACTTCAATGAATCCTCTGTGGCTTTCCACGATTCCATATACGACTGAAAGTCCGAGTCCGGTTCCCTTTCCGATTCCCTTGGTCGTGTAAAAGGGTTCGAATATTCTTTGTCTCGTGGCCTCATCCATGCCGGTTCCCGTATCGGAAACCTGAACCTCAACGTATGCGCCGCTGGCTGCCTCAGGATGACGCGATATAAGAGTCGAGTACGGCACGACTCCGGTCGACAGGGTTAGCTTACCGCCTTTCGGCATTGCATCCCTCGCGTTGACACACAAGTTGAGCAGTACCTGGTGAATCTGGGTAGCGTCCGCCAGCACCATCGGGAGGCCGCTATTGAGTCTTGTATGGACCTCGACGGTCCGGGGAAACGTCTCCGCTACGAGCCTTTCTATTTCCGTGACGGCGTTGTTCAGCATCAGGGGCTCGAATGTGACTTCCGTCTTTCGAGCGAAAGTGAGAAGCTGGCGTACGAGCGATTTTCCCCTGTCGGCAGCCTTTGAAATGGCCTGCATTCCCCTGTCAAATTTCGCGGGATCGTATGCCGACTGTCCAAGCAAATCCGAATAACCGACGATGACGCCGAGTATGTTATTAAAATCATGAGCTATTCCTGCGGCGATGTTTCCGAGTCCCTCCAATTTTTGAGTCTGAAGGAACTGCCGTTCGAGTGTCCTGATCTCGGTGATATCCTTCGCCATTCCCGAAATGATGTCTCGGTCGAGCGAGGCGCTGAGGAGCACGTTCCGCACTTTTCCGGTCTTCGTCACCAGTTCGACCTCTTTGCTCTTTCCCGTCTTGCCGTAGGTCCGAAGCTCCTCGATAAAGCTCTGCATTTCCTCGACATTCTTATACAACGAAGATGAACTCACGGTCATCATTTCCTTCGGAGAATCGTACTCCAGCATATCGGCCATAGCCTTGTTCGCATAGACTATGGTTCCGCTGAGGTTGATTTTGTAGACTCCTACCAGGGCGTTCTCCACAAGCTCTCTGTACTTTTTCTCGGAGTCCGTAATCTCTCTCTCCATCTGCTTGCGCTCCGTCATGTCGCGCGCGACCCAAATGACCGAGTTGTCCGTCATGGGAGAGACGCTTGCCGCCCGCCATTTCTCCGATCCTCCGATCTCCATCATGTACTCAATCGAGTGTGTTTTCCGCGTCGCAAGTGTGTCGCTTATTACTGATAGGAAACGGTCAGCCAGTTCCACAGGGAGCACATCTCGAAGCTTGTTCCCTAGTATTTCTTCTGCGGGCCTGTACAGTAATGCAGGATCGGTCGGGGCTATTTCAAGAACCCTTCCCTCGGCATCTATTCCCATGATCACGTCATTCATCGATTCGAACAGGGCGCGCAGCTCGGCCTCCGACTGTCTCAGCGCTTCGTCGACCGCGCGTTTCTCGGTTACATCTATGCCGACGCCAACGAGGCCGACTATCGCGTTCTCCTTATCTCGAAGCGGAACCTTGGTCGTCAACAGCCAGTGCTCTTTGCCGTATGC
>JAJYGB010000517.1 GCA_021785235.1 Bacteroidota bacterium | reverse complement strand
TCTAGACGCACGGGGAGCGGGGGCAAAAAACGCGAAGGCCTGATGGAGAAATTTTCCACAATGAACACATGGACTATTGGTTAATTTTCTGCGCTCTTTGTGACTTTCTTTGTGAACTTTGCGGTAAGAAAAGGGCCTTCCGGTCGGCAGCCGTCATTCAGAAGTCCGTAGACAAAACCAGCGAGTAATTCCTCATCGGGGCCATGTTTCCGATCATTTCGACGTAGTAGTAATTGAAAAAGTTGTTGACGATGAACGTCGCGCTCAGCGGAAAGCCGGCCGAAGTGAGATCGACTCCCGCGCGAACGTCCGTTACGTATGCGGGAACCCTCTGGTCGCCGTTCTTCACGATTCCCAGTTGAACCAGCTGCTTATCGTAATTCTCGAACGCGCTTATATACCTGAAGTCTACAGAAGCACGATAAATCGATTTACTGAAGTCCGCCGAAACATAAAGCAGTTCTCGTGACCGGTATTTCAGCAAGTCGTGTGTCGTCAGGTCCAGGGGATAGACGTAAGTGTAGCTCCCTTTGAGCGTGAGGAAATCCGTCCCGGCATCCGTCGAAGCATCTATCTCGTACCCCTGCACCCGGGCACGTGTCACGTTCTGGAACGTCACCTGGCCCGTGTTGTTGAATTGCGGCTCGATCATGTTCCAGTAATCGCTTTGGAACACCGCCGCGTCGATCAGGCCGAAGTACCCGACAGGCATTCTCCCCCCGATCTCCTCCGAAACACTCCTCTCAGGAAGGAGCAGCGGATTCGGAATGATGGATAAGCCGCCGGACTGGATGGATGCGTATGTTTCGGCAACGCTCGGAGCACGGAATCCGGTTCCGATGGAACCGCGGAGCGAGGCGCCGCTCCCCAGATCGAAGACCAGACCCGCCTTCGGATTGAACTGGTTGAAAGGCGACTTCCCTTCTATCTTCTCGTAATCGTACCTTGCCCCGACAGTCGCGTGGAGACGATCGAATTTTCTCTCCGCCTGGAAATACACCGCGCCCGAGTTGCTCGACTTGTTTGTGAAGGAATTCGAGTTGATGTAATCGACCTGGCCGTCGACGCCGAAAACCAAAACGGTCGACGGGTCCATGTTGCAGGTCCCCTGCAATTCAAGATAGCCTGTGTGCGAAGTCGAAGTGTCGCTGATTCCAGACGGCGAGTTGCCGAGATTGTCATACCAGTGGTTGAAGTAATAACTTCCGCGGACGATGTAGAGGAACCGGCTGGAGACCACGTCGGTGTAAATTCCGGAAAGGTTCGCGCGGGTCGAATTCACCCACTGACCGAGCGATGTGCTCACGGGCTGGAGTGCATGGTTGATGTCCTGCCAATAGAGAAAATTGCCGGAGTATTGGTTGAACACATCACCGAATATCTTCAAGCTCCGGTTCTCACCGAGGTTCCCGGCCGTCTTGACGAAGAGGTTCAATCGACGAAAGAAATCGTTCTGAATATAACCGTCGTCTTTCTTATAGCTGAGCGAAGCTGTCACGCCGAAGTCGCCGAGACCGATGGGCTGTGAATGCGTGATCGACGCACCCTGGAAGAACCTTTCCTTCGCCGACCACTGCCACTCTTTGTAAGTCGGCTGCTGATAGAAACCGCCGTAGACTTTCACACTCGTCGAATTTACGTCGACATTGTTCTTCGTGATGACATCTATAACGCCGCCGAGTGCGCTCGACCCGTAGAGCGAAGATCCCGCGCCCTTCACCACTTCAACGTGATCGATCTCCGACACCGGTATAGCTTCCCAGACTGCCTCCCCGGTGTCGCCTGTAAGCATCGGGATGCCGTCGATGAGAAGAAGTACCCGGCTCCCGATGCCGCGGGCATATCCGCTCGACCCGCGGATGTTCACCTGGTCCTGCACAAAATTCACTCCCGGCACGTAACGCAGCGCGTCGTCGAGCGAGATTATGTTCCTTCTTTCCATCGAGGCCGAACTTACCAGGCTCACGCTGACGGGGACTTCGGTCAATAACTGGCTCCGCTTGCTCGCGGTTATCACGACCTGGTCGGTCTGGATCGGCGATGGCCGGAGAAAGGCCTCAAGGCGCGTCCCGTTCGGCGAAGCAGAGACTGTGTCGATGAACCTCCTGTAACCGATCATCGAAACGGTGAGCCGGTACTCACCTATGGCGACTTTCTCGAAAGCGAAGCTCCCGTCGACCTGTGAAAGCACGCCGGTCTTCAGCGGCTTCTGAGGGTCGCGGGATTTGAGCATGACGGTTGCGCCCGCAATCGCGCTCGAATCCTCCGCAGAACGGACCACTCCCGAGATCCTGGCCTGGCAGTAGCTAGTGCCGTGGAGAAGGAGAAGCGATGCCGCCAAGAGGATTGGGCGGCAAGTTTTTGAAATCCACATAAATATCAATCCCGTTGACAAATGTACCGGGCGGAACCTCGACCGGCTCAGGAGATCCCGCCCCATGTGAATAACCGTAAGCTCCCACGACTTCCCAGTCCTGAAACACATTCGGGCCGTACTGCATAGCCACAACCACATACTGGAAGGAAGCAGCCGAATCAAGAGTGAAATTATACGACAACGAATCTACAAACTTGGACAAACCAGTCGTCCCGATCGCCGGAAAGACCTCCGCCTTTCCCGATAGAACTTCGTTATAAACATCTGTCGGCGGGTAGTTGTAGAACGCCACTATCCGGAGGTCCTGGACGCTGTCTGTCGGCGGCCAGGCTGAGGTGAAGTAAATCGTACCTCCGAACCCGGGCTGGATGCCCGTCGACGTTTGAAGAGGCGCGAGGCCGTGGTTGCATCCCTGCAGCACCAGGGCACTCAAAACCGAGAGGAGCAGTGCGCCGAAAAATACCACACATGCGTGACAAGGATTCCCCTGATGGCTTTCTCCGCGATTGCCCTTCGTGACACACAGAATCCCACAGAGATACCACAGACTTCCACGTAAAGCCGCTTCAGTCTCACATTTGTGAGCTTGCCTTTTTCGGAAAGTATGCATTCCTCTTTGTCTCTCTCCGTTTATTCTGCGTGAACCTCTATGAAATTGCCTGCGCTCTTAAACATAGGTACGCGGAGAATAGCTGTTCCCACCGTTTCGAAACAGCTCGTATGTTCACTCATAC
>JAJYGB010000283.1 GCA_021785235.1 Bacteroidota bacterium | reverse complement strand
TCACAGACGAGTTTCATCAACATCATGCCCGCTTCGCAAAGTCTTACATCGCAACTCCAAGAATTGGCAGGCCCGGCAAATTCTAAGTCTTGGCGACGTTAGCACGACTGACTTTCTTGTACGTGATATAAGAATAGACTTCTATGATGACGGCCACAGGAATGCCCAGCAAGACCGGAATGCTAATGCTGAGCCTTAGGACCGTGAAGGCGATAAATATTATACCCAGGGTTGCAGTCAACCATCCACCAAGAATTTGTGTCCTCTTCCAGACAATTTCTGAGGACAGAGTCCATCGGGTCTTCATCCCGACGGACCAGTTCTGAGGAATCCTGGGTAAATAGTTCCCGTAAATTATCAGAAACACTCCTATCGCCAAGCCGAGCCAATTGACGCCGAACCTGCTCTCTGCCGTCATCACAATGTTCACAACAAACAATACAGCAAATGTGACAAGTAGAAGATCACGTACAAGGAGAAGAATTTTCAACCTATTGCCCACCTTATTTTTGAGCGGGTCGAGAAAGGGGAAGAAAGTCAGCAAGACATAAGGGACGACGAGATATGCGCCCCACAACAGAAAGAAATCAATCTTACCCGTCCATTCATCGGGTTTTCCCTGCGGATTGAAATGATCCGGAATACGAGCAGGTAGGACAGAGTAATAATGGATTGCAATGATTGCCATTGCGACCAGCAATGCCAGCGCGAGAATCTCCCTTTTCCAGCTCAGTTTCATTTCGATTTCCCCTTCTTGGTTAACGCTGCCATATATTCTAAAGCCATCTCAAAAATGGTCATGTTAAGCGAGTAACGGATGAACTGCCCTTCGCGTGTCGTCTCCACCAGCTCCGCACGCTTCAGAATATCGAGGTGGTGCGAAAGTGTCGGCTGGCTGACTTCGATTCGTTCGAGGAGCTCCGAAGGAGTCAGGTCTTCCCCTTTCAGATTTTCTATAACCTGCCTCCTTGTCGGGTCGCTCAGCGCGGCAAATATCGCTCCTATGTTTTTCAACACTCTCTCACATTGATATATGCATAATACTACATATATCAATTCAAGTCAAGAGAAACTTTGACCGGCGGCATAGATGGGTTTACAACCTCAAGGTCCGTCGGGAACGCGGGAGGAAGACCGCGTTTACCGGATTATCCCGGTCAGCGGCCTTCCCGTGCAACCGGAGGGCTCTTCGATTCCAAGTATAGAGCACAACGTCGGGGCTATGTCCGTAACGTAGACGGGCCCGGAATATTTGCCCGGCTTAATCATGCTGCCGTAGAATAAGATCGGAACGTGCGTATCGTAATCCCACGGAGAGCCGTGGGTTGTGCCGGTCGCGTTCTCCGCGAAAAAGTCGAACGGCTTTGGAACAACCACAACATCGCCGCTCCGCCACGGGTTAAAGCCGTTCAGTACGAGTTTGCCCGCAAGCCCCGGCGCTTCCCCCTTGAGGAGGTTCTCACGCGTGTAATAGAATTCGCCGACGCGCATCTTAAGCGCCTCTCGTCCGACGAAGTTCTCGACCGCCGAGTGCGGTATTCCCTTCGCGTCGATGGTCCGAAAGTCGAAATAGAACTGACCGTTGTCGAAATCCAGTATGTATTTCCCGACGCCATATTTCTCTTCGAGCTTCCTCTCCATCTCATTCATGAATTCCCGCCCGTCGAGCCGCCGCGCGTTGATCCCGGCGAATTCCGAGTATTCCGGATTCGGCGCGACGCCATGGTCGCCGGTCAGTACGATCACGACGTTCTTCAAACCCACTTCCTTGTTCAGAAAATCGAAAAAATCGGCAAGCTGCCTGTCGAGGCGGAGAGTCAGGTCCTCGACCTCCTGCGAGTACGGCCCGAACATATGCCCGACAAAATCGTCCGCCGAAAATGATATCCCGAGAAAATCGGTATGGCTCCCCTGTCCGAGCTTCTCTGCAACGACGGCGGCTTTCGCGAAATCGACAGTGAGCTGATTGGCAAACGGACTCGCAAGGAATGCTCCGAACCGCACCTCATGCGGGACGCCGCGCAGATCCCTGATAGTATGAGGGAATGTCGACTTGTCCTCACCCGGGAGATGCCCCTCACCGTGCCCCGCATCGACGTCGCTGATGTCATAGTCCCGGTCCGGCAGAATTCGCTTCCACTTCCTGCCGAGATAACCCTTTGCCTCCTTCCTGTTGTTGAATGCCTTCACCCATCCCGGGAGTTTCTCTGTATAGTACGTGCTCGTGACGAAGTTCCCGCTTTGCGGATCGAACCAGTATGCCCCCGACGGCTTCTTGCCGGCAAGTGGGATAGCCGCCCTGTCCTTCACGGAAATTCCAACGACCTTCGATTTGAAATTGTCCGAAAGTCTCAACTGGTCCGCGAAAGTCGAACCGATGAAATTCCGGGGCGAAGACATACCGGAATTGTCTTCAGCGCCGACCGTCTTCACCGTCGTATCCTCAAAACAGTACATACGCTCGCCAGTTTGCCTGTCGTACCAGTCATCGCCGATGATACCGTCGACGGAAGGCGTTGTTCCGCTCGAGATCGCGGAGTGACCGGGACCGGTCACGGTCGGGATATAATTGTACCTCGCGAGAGTCATGAAGGCCCCGTGATCCATCAGCAGTTTGAAGCCGTCCTTCACGAATAGCTTTTCGTACCGCTGGAGATAGTCGTAGCGGAACTGATCGATCACGATGGTCACGACGAGTTTGGGTTGCCGCGCAAACGCGGGGGCGGACAGGAGGAGAAATGCCTGAATGACGAAAAAGAATTTCTTTGTTTTCAGTTTAAACTCCGTTGTGCATTGTACATTGATGCATCACTACTATGTTCAACAACTTAATTTCCGGGATGGTATATAACAAAGGAAGTGTTTCCCGGTCGTTGTCAGAAAGGGCAAAAAGGCGCCACCTGCTTCGAACTGTGGCTTGGATGGATTGGTCTTGTGGAGGCCTTATTTTTAGCAGCGCCTTTTCCCGCGTGAGTGGGTGTTACCCCTATTTGTAACAAGCTACGAAGAGGACTTTAAGCGAGTGTGAAGTTCAGTTTAAGATGATGATAAGCCTGTTGGAATAGTTCTAAGCCAGACAACGGAATCGTGGAATATGGGAATGATGGAATAATGGG
>JAJYGB010000279.1 GCA_021785235.1 Bacteroidota bacterium | reverse complement strand
TTGCCGAGCACCTGGGCATTGCCAGCGAGACGCTTTCCCGGACGTTCAGGAATTTCAAGCAGGGGAAGGTTATCAGGGAGGTGTCGAAAAAAATATTCGTAACGAATCTCAAAAAGCTCAGGGATTTGTCGGAATAATAACAGGCGTGGACGATTACCTCTCGCGAGTTGCGCCCGAATCCGTTTGCCTCGGAACGATATGGGATCGTGATTCTAGAAAGGGACTTTCTCGTCGGGCTCTGCCGTGGCACCGGACGGACCCATTGGGTACTTCGCGAGATCCTCGAACCGGGCGTATTGCTTCACGAAAGCAAGCTTTATGTCGCCGGTGGGGCCGTTTCTCTGCTTGCTTATCATGACTTCGGCGACGCCTTGTGTTGATTCGCCGTCGGGGTAACTCTCTATTCCGTATAATTCCGGCCTGTGGATGAATATGACGACATCTGCGTCCTGCTCCAGAGCGCCCGATTCGCGAAGATCGGAAAGTATCGGGCGTTTGTCATTGCGTTCTTCGACCGAACGGCGAAGTTGAGAAAGGGCGATCACCGGTATGTCGAGCTCCTTTGCCAATACCTTCAGGCTTCTGGATATCATGGAGATTTCTCTTTCGCGGCTTTCCGCCCTGGCGGGGCCTTGCATCAGCTGCAGGTAATCGACCATTATCAGCCCGATGTCATGTTCGCTTTTGAGGCGGCGCGAGCGGGCACGCAGTTCCAGTACGGACAGAGCGGGAGTGTCATCTATGAAAATCGGGGCGGGGGCAAGCTTGTGGATCCGGGTCGAAATGTAAGCCCACTTCTCTTCCGGGAGAGTGCCTGTGCGCAACGCGTGTGCGTCCACCCGGGCTTCCGCCGCCAAAAGGCGTATTAAGAGCTGTTGCTGCGACATCTCGAGGCTGTAGACGGCAGTAGGCACGCCGAATTTGACGGCCGCGTTTCGCGCAATTGATAGGGCAAAGGCGGTTTTCCCGACGCTCGGCCTGGCGGCTATGATAATGAGGTCAGACTTCTGCAGCCCACCTGTCATGGAGTCTAAGTCGGTGAATCCGGTAGGAACACCTGTAACGCCTCCCTTGGAGCCGTGGATTCGTTCGAGGACCTCCATCGTCTTTACGAGAGCCTGCTGAAGAGGAACCACCGCTTTCTTGAGGCGTGCTTCGGAGACTCTGAAAATATCTCTCTCGACCTCATCGATCAGCCCGAACGCATCCTCGCGATTATCGTAACACTTTTGCACGTTCTGCGACATCGTCGTTATCAGGCTTCGCAGCATGTACTTCTCCGCCACGATCTGCGCATGGGCCTCGACGTTCGCGGATGATACAACCGAGGAGACGAGCTCGTTGAGGTAAGCCGACCCGCCTATATTCTCCAGATGGCCGGTCCTCCGCAGCTCCTCGCGCACCGTTATGACGTCTATCTCGACATTGCGTGTGTAAAGTTCCAGCATCGAGCCGAATATCTTCTCGTTCGCGGTGGAATAGAAGAAGTCCGGTTGGAGCAACTCGATTGCCGGCGACACGGCATGCTTGTCGAGAAGCATCGCCCCGAGTACTGCCTTCTCAGCCTCGACATCCTGCGGCGGTATCCTGCCGCTCTGCGTGTTGTCGGGCTCGAACTCCCTTAACCTTTTCTGATCAAATTCTGTAGCCATGCTCCAATTAGAATTCTAAATTTTAAATTCTTAATTCTTAATTGCCTTCCGGGGATGTTCCTAATTTAAAATTCAAAATTGAGAATTCTAAACTAGTTCGGTAGTTCATCGTACATCTTACGCATTTTTTGGACGTCTTCCCAAGCGGGCCTCTTCCAGTTCGGGTTCCTCAGCAGCGCGGCCGGGTGGAAAGTTACCAGCACCTTCACCCCCTGGTATTGGTAGACGTTCTGTCTGAGTTCGCTCAGTGTAGCTTTTGTCTTCAGCAGTGTCTGGCCCGCGATTCGTCCTAGACAGAGTATCAATTTCGGATTGATGATCTCTATCTGTTTCTTTAAATACGGCTCGCACGACTCGGCTTCCTGCGGAAGCGGGTCGCGGTTATTCGGCGGCCTGCATTTGAGGATATTACATATGTATACGTCCTCGCGCCGGAGCTGGACCGCCGCAAGGATCTTATTCAGGAGTTGTCCCGCGCGGCCAACGAAAGGTTCGCCTTTTTCGTCTTCGTCTGCGCCGGGCGCCTCACCGATGAGAACCAGTTTCGCCTTCGGATTGCCGACGCCAAATACAAAATTCTTTCTGGTCGAGCCGAGCTGGCATTTCAGACACCCTGAGATGCGTGAATCCAACGTCTGGAGCGACTCGCTCTCGTGCCAATGAGGATCGATTTTCCACTCAGCGCTCGTGACAACACCTTCGAAAAGTCCGCTGTCTTCCGCTACTTTTATAGTTTTCGCCTTCTGCTTCAATTCGACTCCGTCATCGGCACGTTTCTCCGGTTGAGTATCCAGGGCTGTCTCCGTCGGCCGTTCAACGCTCTTAAGCTGAGCATCGGCTTCCTTCGGAAGAAAGATATCATCCCCGAAAAGCTCGGCCTGCTGCTTAAGGAATAGCCCGACGTCATTGAGAGTCTTCTCAAAATGGGTTTCATTCTCCATGTGTGTTGAAATTTATCGGGGCATCCCGTCAAAAACAAACGCGAAAACTTGTCATCCGGCGCGATCCGCGGGATTTTTGCGGTAATGTGGCTTAACGCTATTTTTTATTTTGTTCGAACGCGTCGAACCGGATCGTGAAGGTGGTCCCTTTCCCCAGTTCGCTTTTCAATTCGATTGTTCCGCTGTGCTCCTCGACGATTCTTCTCGTCACAGCCAGTCCCAGCCCCGTCCCTTTTCCGGGCTCCTTTGTCGTGAAGAACGGCGTGAAGATCTTCTGGAGGTTCTCCGGGCGTATTCCCTCCCCGGTATCCGCAATCTCGATAACAACTCTCTTGTGACTCTCCTTACCCCCATCTGCTCCTGTCCGGATCATCAGCGTTCCTCCTCTTGTCATGGCCTGGAATGCGTTAACGACGATATTCAGGAATACCTGGTAGAGCAGGGCCGGGTCGCCGTAGACTTTCGGCATTCCCTCCTCGAGGCGCGTACCGATCTCGATATCTCCCTTCTTGAACTGTACCCGGGT
>JAJYGB010000175.1 GCA_021785235.1 Bacteroidota bacterium | reverse complement strand
CCTTCCAAACCCTCAAAATCGCCAAAATCATCGGACATTTTGAGCCTCTTTTTTCTTGTTCAGCAACCCGCTCAGGTTCAATAACAAATTTACGAAAAGGAGGCCTAAATTCACATTGCCGTACAACAGCTTCATCGAATCATCGACACTGTTGGCCGCTTCGATCAAATGCGCCGTGTCGAAACTTTGGACCATCTTTTCAAGCGTGTCCTTCTGGTCCTGGTTTATGATTTCGTTCGGTGAACCAAAATGCATAACCGCGGCGTCCCGCAGCCATATCTGAAGCATCTTGAAGAGGGTCTCTACCCTCGGGATGTCCTTCGACTCCAGGGCCCGCTTCGCCCGGGCAGATATCTGCGAGTAATTGCGGATAGCAACGTCGCGCAGAATATCAAGCGCCTCATTTCGGATCTCCATGGTATCTGTCTCGAGAAGTTCGACGGCCTTACTGAAGGAGCCGGCCGCCAAACGTGCCTTCAGCTTGGCATCGGCCGCCGAGACTGCGTGTCGTGCGACAAGCGTCCCCGCAATCTCTCCCTCCGAGAGGAGGTCAAAACGGAGCGACTGGCACCTCGACACAATTGTGGGAAGGAGCGCGCTGCGTCTGCTTGTCGTCAGGATGAAAACGGTACCGGGGTTGGGCTCCTCGAGAACTTTCAGAAGCGCGTTGGCGGATTCGGTCCCAACTTCCTCGGCCTGCATGACGATCACGACTCGCCTTCCATGCTGGTACAGCGAGAGCGAATCCTCGTGGATTACTTCCCTTATGCTGCTGATTTTAATGACCTGGGCCTTGGGAATCGAAATGCGATGATACGGGTCCTGGGCTTTCAGGGAGATCTCCTCCCTGATCTTCTTCATCGTCTTCTCGTCGAGCTTGTCCAGGGGGCCGTCATCTTTCGTTTCGCTGTCGCCCCGGGGAAGAGGAAACACAAGGCGGATATTAGGGTGCTGCAGCGCGTTAGCTTGCCTGCAGGAAGGGCATGTCTCACATGGCTCTGCCCCTCCCTTCTCACAGTTCAACGTCTTCGCGAGCTCGATCGCCATCGCATCTTTGCCGACACCCTCCGGCCCCTCGAAGAGAAATGCTCCCGGTATTCTGCCCGAAGACAGAATCTGGCCGAGAAGGGTCTTGACCCTTTCCTGTCCGATCACACGATTCCAGCTCATCAGAAGGCCTGCAATATTCCGAAATGAACCACCATCTCACGCAGCAGCTCTTTTCCGGATTTCTGGTAAATGAACTGCTGTCCCGTGGGAGCGCCGGGATCGTACAGTCTGAATCCGAAGTCGACTCTGAGCGGGCCGAAGAAAGTATTGTATCTGAGTCCGAACCCGGTCGCGGCCGCGATGGTCTTGAACGTAATTTGCCTGTATGTATTCCAGAGGTTTCCGGCGTCGACGAAGTAGACGCCCCCGACGTCACCTGAGATATGGAACCTGTCCTCTAAGTTGGTTTCAAGGAGCGTGTTGCCGCCGTACTCCGGCGAAGCCACGTTGCCCAGCTCACGCGTGCGCCAGCCTCGCACGCTACCGGAACCTCCCGCGAAGAACCTATAGTTAAGAGGAATCGGTCCGTTAAGGTTTTCCTGGTAGGTGCCGTATTCCTGGGCATAGCCAAACTTCAATTTCATCGCAAATACATTCGTCGCATCCTCATTCATGGAGAAGAACCATTTCCCGAGGAGCGTGATCTTCCAGTATTGCGCGTAAGGGAAGTCGGAATGTTTGAACAAAGTGTGGATAAGGTTCGGCAGGACGCCGCCTTCTTCAATTGTCATCAGGTTGAAGAATCCGCCTGTCGGGGAGAACACATCGTTTGTCTTGTCTCTTTGAAGCGTGAAAGAGAGGATCGAGTTGAACTGCGGGATCTCCAGACCCGGCGGGAGAGGGATTGCCTGCAGCGAGTCAACTTTCGCCCGCTCAACATCCCAGTCGAGATAAGCTGTAGTGTAATCCGCGAGGCGATCACTTACTCGAATCTTGTTGCGCAGCACGAGCTGGACATAAGGCATCTGCTTGTCGACGAGAAAGGAGACGCCCCAAGTCAGGCTCGTCGCGTTGGAAAAGAAGTACGGCTGTGTCAGTTGAGCTGTTGCGTCGATTCTTCCGACGGTCACGGTATCGCTCAGCACCTTTGAGCTGAAGGTGACCAGCTGGAAGGATTGAAGGAGGAGGCTCGTGTTTATGCTCAGCAACCGAGCGTCGCCCAGAAAATTGCGGTGAAGATAACCGAGACCTCCCCCGAAGTTGAACGCGTTGTTTTCATCGTCCATCAAAAGTTCAGGCGTAATTTCGTGCGTTGATCGTGGCCTCAACGAGATAACCCCGGGAAGCGAATCGACCTCGGGTGGTTTTTCAGGAGTCGTTATCCTGGCGAATTCGAACATATTAAGCGTATATAACCTCTGTTCGCTCTGCGCTTTCTTTGTGGCGCTGTAGATATCTCCCGGCTTGAAGAGCATTTCGCGCAGGACGATTTGCTTCTCGAAGGGAATCTTGCCGCTGTCCACAGGTAGAACCGAAATCTGTCCCCAGCGGTATTGCCCGCCTGAATAGATATAGAGATTAACCGCTGTCGGCACCGTGTCGGTCGGGGTACTGAAAGTCACCACGGCGCTGTCCTTTCTTGCATATGCGTAGCCGTTATTCTGGAGAAGACCGACGACACGCTGGACTTCCGCGTCAACCTGCTTGGCGGAGTATCTTTCACCGACGGCAATGAGCGGTTTTTCCCGTAGAAGCTCCTGGAATTCCTTTGTAGTGTCCGCCACACCGATGTAATGCACCGCGGTCACATATGCCGGAGGGCCTTCCACTATCTTGACCGTTATGTCCACATTCCTGTCCCCGGTATTGTATTTAAGCGAACTGTCCACCTGGGCGTAGATAAACCCGTTGTCGAAATAGAACTGTTTTATCCTCTGGAGGTCAGCTCTGAGGACGAGCGGATCGAGATACTGGGCGGAGTCGCCGATGACATGCCCCAGCGAATAAGTAAATCTCCAAAATGCCGCAGGCGACTCTTTGGTGAGCATGATCGCCCGAAGGGTGTTGCTTTTGAAGGTCGTATTGCCCGCGAACGAGATGGAACGGATCATGAGATTATCCTGCGCGCT
>JAJYGB010000423.1 GCA_021785235.1 Bacteroidota bacterium | reverse complement strand
GGGTCGTAATTTTTCCTGATACCGTCCGTGAGAAACTTGAACGCCGTTCTCGGATCGTCCGCGAAGGAAATCGATTTCAGATCGGAGCGTGAGATCGCGCCGGCCTCCACCAGAGCCTCGAAATTCAGGATCTTCTTCCAGTACGACGAGCCGTATATCAACACGGTCATCTTCTTTTTGATCTTGTTGGTCTGCAGGAGAGTGAGTACCTCCATCAGTTCGTCTAGCGTGCCGAAGCCGCCCGGGAAAACGACCAGCGCCTTCGAAAGATAGATGAACCAGAACTTTCTCATGAAGAAATAGTGGAACTCGAAATCCAGGTCAGGAGAGAGATACGGGTTAGGATACTGTTCCTGAGGCAGGCTGATATTCAGCCCGATCGAGAGTCCGCCTGCGCGTATCGCACCCTTGTTAGCCGCCTGCATAATGCCGGGGCCTCCGCCCGAGCAGACCACGAATCTTTGCTCGCCCTTCTTGCTGATCTTTTTCGACCACCTGGTAAGCATCTCGCTCAGTCTCATGGCATCTTCGTAGTACTGCGCCATCCGGACGCCTGCCTCTGCGTCTCTTAATTCTTTAGACAGTCCGTTCCTCACCCCCGCGCTGGATTTTTTTCGCTCCGCAGTCCGGATCCTGGCCCTGACATCGGACAGCTTCGTTCGAGCCTCATTCATCGAAGTGATCCGCGCCGATCCGAAGAAGACAACCGTATCTTTTATCCCCAGCCGCCGGAACCTCGACAGTGGTTCGAGATATTCCGAGAGCATCCGAATTACCCGCGCATCAGGACTGTTCAGGAAGCCTATGTTCTTGTATGCCTTCTCAGGAACGTGGATGGGTTTCGCGGTAGATTTTTTCGCCGGCATTTACCTCCGATTTTTCACCTTATCAGGCACCTTGTCTGATTCATACGAAAAAGGTTCCAAACAACTCCAGACTCATAAAACTGCCCTGCCGCCGTCGACCATGAGCACCTGCCCGGTCCCGTAATCAGCATGTGCAAGATATAGAAGCGCGGAGATTATATCACCAGCCGCACCGTAACGACGGAGCGGGATTTTCTTTTCTTCGATATGTTTTATTTCGTCCGACTCTTCGCCCGGAATGATTACAGTTCCCGGCGCGATCGCGTTCACCGTAATCTTCGGCGCGAGCGCTTTGGACAGTGCCTTTGTAAGCATGACGACCCCTGCCTTCGCGACGTTGTAAGCCACGTGCTCGGGCCACACCTGGAACCCGCCGAGAGAAGCGAAATTTATGATTTTCCCTCCGCGTTCTTCCATCAACCTTGCTGCCGCACGCGCACAGTAGAACTGTCCCGTGAGATTCGTGCTAATTACGTAGTCCCACAATTCGTCGCCTGTTTCCGTAAATTTCACCGGCCGAGGAAATATCGCCGCGTTGTTAACCAGAAGGTCAATCCTCCCGAAATGCGCATATGCCCGGTTGAACATCCCATCGACCTGACTGGAACTCGTTATGTCCGCTTTCACGCTCATCGCGTCCACACCGAGAGCCTTCACTTCGCGCAATGTGTTTGCGGCGTCCTTCGGCGAGTGTGCGAAGTTTACAACTATGCTCCATCCATCCCGGGCAAGAGCGAGCGCCGATTGCCGGCCCAGCCTTCTTCCGCTCCCGGTCACGAGAGCAACTTTTCTGTCCTCTTTCTTCGAAGTCTTCGCTGACATTTGAGCCCGAGGTCTCTAAGGAGACCGCCTTGCCACGATTCCGGCCACCCGTCCGAGGTATTCCGCATCGATGGAATCGAAAGAATCAAACACCGAACTGTCCACGTCCAATACGCCGAAGACTTGTCCATTCTTCAAGAGCGGGACGACGATCTCGCTCTTCGAGTCGGGATCGCAGTAAATATGGCCCGGGAACTGACTTACATCGGGCACGGTAACGACCCTTTTCTCCGCGGCAGCTGTACCGCATACACCGCGGCCAATTGCGATCCTTGTGCAGGCCACCTTTCCCTGGAAAGGTCCGACCACAAGTTCGCCGTTCTTCAGAAAGTAGAACCCGACCCAAGAAGCGTATGCCAGTGCCTGTTTAAGCGCCGCGGAGACGTTTGCAGTATTCGCAATAATATCGTCTTCTCCTGAGACGAGCGACTCAATCTGCGGAAGAAGTTCCCTGTAAATTGACGCCTTGTCCTCGGCTGACGATATCTTTATCTGTTCCATGTCAAACTAATAACCGTTTCGGCGCCATTTTTCAACCCACGAACATAGGTCAGATCATACGGTGAACGGAAGTGTCGAGAGTTCCGCATCGAAGGTCTTCGCACCGACCCTCACAGAGTACTTCGACCCCGGTATCACCTGCTGCATGGAGATGTAAGCGAGCGCGATTTCCTTTCCCAGGCCCGGGGATTTCACGGAACTCGTCACGACCCCTATCTCATTATCCGTCCCTGATCTCCCGTCATAGACTTTCGAACCGTGCGGCATTTTTGAATCCGCAACAAGTCCCACCAATCGCTTCCTGACCTTGTCATAAGTCTGGAGCCTGGCGATTACCTCCTGTCCTACGTAGCAGCCTTTATTGTCACTGATGGCCTCGATAGCGTTGACCTCCAGCGGGTTCATATCCTCATTCAGTTCCTGAGGGTACAGCGGTGTCCCGTTTTCGATCCTCAACACCTCGAAAGTCTCCGACCCCGCCGGTAAAGCTCCGTATTTTTCCGAATTATCGAGCAAAGAGTTCCAGATCGCTTCCGAATCAGCCGGATTTACATAAAGGATGTATCCATCTCCCATCACAAAATTCACCCTCGAAAGAAAAATTTCATGAGGTCCGAGAAAGGTCCTGATGAAATTAAAGCGGGGCATTTCACTTATGTCAAGGAACGACTTGAAGCTGGAGTGCGCGAACTTGTTCAGGAAATCTACCGATGACGGTCCTGCCACATAAAACATCGGGAAACTCTCGGTTACATCCTCCACCTTCACATCTTCCGAAATCACGAACTTCTCAATCCATTTCTTGACATTCCCTGAATTGTTCGGACTCGTTCTGATGAGTATGCTGACCTGCTGCATATAGACGGTACAAAGATCGACGACCCTTCCTTTTTCGGTAGCGAAGAACGACTGCTTGCCCATCCCGGGCCG
>JAJYGB010000560.1 GCA_021785235.1 Bacteroidota bacterium | reverse complement strand
AAAACTGAAGATAGCGTAAATCCTGGGTGCTGAATTTGCCTATGACAGAATATAAATCACCATCGGTTCTAAAGGCCCCTCGTTTGGCGAAGAGTTCGGCGTACCGGGGATAACGCCGGATCATTCTCTCCGGATTGGCAAAAAAGAATGTCTTCAGCGCCTCGATCCTGTCGGATTCCGAGAACGACTCCGGGTTCTTTGCGGAGAGGATGTATGCATCGTCTGTGGCGGTGCCCTTCAGATAATCGCCGATCTGCTCGAGCAGCGACGGTGCGAAGTTGAATGTCTGCCTGATTTTCGGATAATCGTCCAGCATCCGTACCATATCCCAGTAGTCCTTGATCCCGTGCATACGGACCCATGGCATAAGAAAAGTGCCGTCGGTTTTGTAGTATGGCTGGTGGTGGTGCCAGACAAAAAGGACTTTTAGTGGTGCAGTCACCTTCGAGGGAAATCCATTCCTGATGTTGGTGAATTGTTGTCCCAAATGGGTGTGCGCAATCTATAATCGCCGAACCCGGTATCATCGGTGAAAAGAAACCTGTGCCTCTTTTGGTAGTATTGCCAGATCTCGTAGGGTTTAGTATCTGTATTGAAGGGACGTCTTTCGACGTTGTCCGGAGGGCCGAACAAAATATAGATCATGCCTCTGTCGCTCTGCCAGCCGGCGAAGAAACCGGAGAAATGTTCGTTTGCATAGGCAACCCTGTTGAAATACTCCTCCATGAGAAGCCTCCCGTCCATGGACAAATTGGAGTGGTAACCCCGCCAAAATTCCAGGAACCGACTCTTTTTGGTCGTCAGGTCGGGTGAAGCTTTAATGCTGTCAATCGTCGAAGAGCTCGCGATGAACATCATTTCGTCAGCCGCCTTATCGAGATCGGTTATGGTCGACGGAAGATCGGAAAAATGGAATGAAAAGGAAGTCTCCGTGCTCGCCAATACGTCGGCCCGTTCGTTGTCCGTGCCCCGGAGTGAAACTCTGAGCCTGTAATGACTCATTGGGAGTTGAGCCTTAGGTATGTCTTCCAAGACGCTTGTTACAGGGTTTTTCAACGCAAGCCATCTTGAATTCAAATACAAAATCCTGTCCGCAGTCCCTATCACCTCGGTGGTAACGTAGACCGAATCGAATTCGCCGTTTGAGTAGACTTCATAGAAGATCGGGAAAGAGTTACTCGATGAGAAGACATTACCCTGGACGCTGGGAATTATGGTGCGTTTTCCTCCGGCTTCCGACGCGGCGAGCAGTATCATTATGTCTGAGACCGACGTCGCCCTGGCGGAGAAGTCCGTTGCCAGGACTTCGCTTGTCTCAACGACTGAATCTCCTGTCTCCGGCTCGGTCACGTCGACGAGGAGGGTATAGGAACCTGGAGCTACCGCGAAGTGCCGTTGAGATGACGATACGATGTAATCGCTGAGTGTCTCGTCGAATTCCCTGCAGACAGCTTTTTCCTCCCAAGTTTCTTCGACAGTGGTATCGTCATTCCCGCCGGTGAGACGGACCGTTATGGTGTAAGAGGATGTGAAGCTGCCACCGTCCTTGACGAAGTGGAGCCGGTTGTAGGGTATCTGGAAATAAAAATCGATTCTGCTCCCGCCATCGGGTGATTTGAAGTTGAGGGCCTGGAAGTAAAAGCGAGGAACGGTTGCTGGGTAGGGACGCTGCAGCTCAACCTGTGCCGTCGCAGACAACGTAAGCATAAGGAGTGACGTTATCGTCCTTATCACAGGTTGTCTCCTCAGACGGCTGTGCCGTAGAGGTCATGTTCGTAAGACTCGTCGATGGCGACATCAACGAACTCCCCGATTTCAAGCGGTTGGCCGGAGGTTATGATGACTTCCGAATCGATCTCGGGGGCGTCCTGACTTGTTCTGCCCACGTAGTTCTCCTCGTCCTTTCTGTCCACAATAACCTTCTGTGTAGTGCCGACCTTCTTTGCGTTCAATTCCATTATTATGTTTCGCTGCGCTTCCATTATGGCTGCATGCCGCCTTTCTTTCTCCTCTTGCGGGACCGGGTCTCCGAGTATTGCGGCGGTTGTGCCTTCTTCGACTGAATAAGTGAACGCGCCGAGCCTGTCGAACTTGAACTCGTTTGTGAACTGCAATAGCTCTTCGAACTCCTTCTCATCTTCGCCAGGATATCCCACGATCAACGTGGTCCGTATCGCGATGCCGGGCACTTTTTCCCGGATGCCGTATAGAAGCTCCTCGAGCCTGTGGCGGGTGATTCCACGGCGCATGGATTTCAGGACTTTGTCGGAAATATGCTGTATAGGGATGTCGATATATTTGGAGATTTTGGCGCCATTGCGCATCACTTCCAGAAGCTCTTCGGGAAACTTCGCGGGGTAGGCGTACATCAGGCGAATCCATTCGATGCCATCGACCTTGTCAAGTTTCTCCATCAGCGCCGGAAGCTCTCTTTTGCCGTGGATATCCAAACCATAATATGTGGTGTCCTGACCGACAACTATCAACTCTTTTACCCCTTTCGAGGCGAGCAGTTCAGTCTCATGAATGATCTCGTCGGACTGTCTGGACACATGCTTCCCGCGCATCAGCGGTATGGCGCAGAATGAGCAGGGGTTGTCGCACCCTTCGGAGATCTTCAGGTAAGCATAGTGAGACGGTGTCGTGAGGACCCGGTCGCCGACCATGTCATATTTATATTCGGCCTGCAATTCGTTCAGGACACTCTTCAGGTCATTGGTACCGAAGAAGGCATCTACCTCCTTCAAGCCTTCCTGAAGCTCCTTCTTGTATCTCTCGACAAGACACCCCGTAACAACGACTTTCTTCAGCGTCCCCGATTTTTTCTGTTCGGCGATCTGGAGTATCGTTTCCACGGATTCCTGCTTAGCTGCGTCGATGAAACCGCATGTGTTGACCACTGCGACGTCGGCTCCTTCGGGTGTCTCCGACAGGATGTAGCCGTTTGCTTTCAGCTGAGCAGCCAGCACCTCGCTATCCACCTGGTTCTTGGGGCATCCGAGGGTGATCATATGGACCTTCTTTTGGCGCATGCCACAATTTACCTTTGTCGGTACTCCTATTCAATGAGTGGGGGCGGCCCGGGGCAAATAAAACTCAGCCTGAAGATTGGGCCGGACTT
>JAJYGB010000103.1 GCA_021785235.1 Bacteroidota bacterium | reverse complement strand
TTCGGCCTGGCGCGGCGCAATAGAGAGTACTTTCACGGCATCTTCGTTAAGCCCGACGTCGTGATACCAAGCTGCCAGTTCGAGGTAGGTCTGGTAGGCTAGATCGCTACGGATCATTCCGGTGAATTGTCGTGCGCTCGCCTTCCCCATGAGATAAGCTTCGAATTGGGCGAAATGGCTGAGCGGATCGATTTTTTCCATGAACTTAAGCACCGATTTCGCGCCCGCGATATCACCTGTCCGCCGATCGGCACACACCTCCAGCCTCAGGGCGTCCAAATTGAATCTGTCATAGTTGAGACTCTCTTCAACGTTCGCGAGAACCTTGTCATATTTCTTCTCACGCATGTACTCTTTGGCGAGCGCGGTACAGGCGGCGCTTCGCCAACCCTGGGTCAGCGCCGCGATGCTGAAGGCAGCCTTCGCGTCAGCTTCGTGTCCCAATCCTACGCTGGCGAGTCCAAACTGATAATTTGCCTTCGGATCGTAAGTATCGATACTCAAGGCCGTCCTTGCGTAGTTATAAGCCGCCTTGTAGTTTGCCCGCCTGTTTTCAAGCGAGGCCATCTGGTCCAGAGCCGGCGCGTAGTACGGATTCTTCAGGAGGCATTTCTCGAAGTCGCTGTCGGCCTCCGCATACTGTCTCCGTCTTACGCATTCTTTACCGAGCACGTATAGACCGTAAGTCGAATTCCAATCGAAGTTCTTAGGAGAAAACAGCGGCCGGGTCAGGTCATCTCCGTTGCCCGAGGTGTATTCCAATTTATCTCCTCCAACGGATACTCGAAGGTGCTCCGGAACTTTACTGAGTCGAACGGTGTCCTCAACAGGACGCATCGTCTCCAGGTTCACCTCCCGCTTGTAAAGAAAGCGGTCCCCGTCGAACACACGCAGTGTTCCATGATATTTGCTGACCGGAGAGATGCCGATGACGACTTCCTTCCCCTTACGCGAGACGTTCATCGCGCCCAGCGGACTAGCCGTGACGAACCCGCCGATTCCCTTGACAGGCATCCAGTACTCCGTCCACGTGTCGGTTCCGTATGGAGCAAAGCCTTTGTGTTTGAAAGGAGTATAGGTGCTTTGGGGCATGGCCTGATTATATAACCTGCCAGACTGAAGCTCGACGTACTGACCGCTCGTGTCCGTCAGGAGTTTTTTCCATATCATTCCCTGACCAGATAGGCCCCATATCCAGATCTTCTTCCCGAGCTTATTGCCGTAAGTCGCGTAGTGGGCCATCCCGAAGTTATCGTCGTGCCAGTAAGCGCCGTAAAACTGAGTGAACTTGCCGAGGACATGATATGACTTCGCGCCGCCGAAGTCATTCTGATCGTACCAGGAGATGTTGTGACCGTTAGCGGTGTCGATCGGCCAGGGATGAACGGTGCCGGTGTGAAATATCCAGTTAGTTCCGGGATAGATGAACTGGAGGTTACCGCTTGCCTTCTCGGCAGCGTTCATCCAGGAGTAATACGGCTCTTCCATTCCCGAACCGTTCTGCCAGATCGTATGAGTCGTGAAATATGCGTCGCCCGGGCGCAACCTTATGTCGATCCGCCACGTGCTGCGTGTTAGGAGGTCGAGCGCTCCAATTATGCAGCTGATACTGCCGTCCGCATGCTTCTTAATCCTGTAGTCGACTGGGGTAAAGCAGTCGGGCGTATGCCCGAAAATACCGAAGTTCGGTTCTATGCCGCCGCTTGTCCACGGGCCGCGCTCAGAGATGTCGCGGAATTTCACGACTCCGTTGAAATAGATGAAAGGTCTTCCGGTCGACTTCTCGATAGCCGTCCAGATTTTGCCGCCGATCTGCGGCGTGATTAGAACTTTTATATACTTGTTGGAGAGCTCGACGATCTTCCATTTCTTTTTTATCGGCTTATCGGTGTATCCGTCATATCTGAAATAGGGATAGATCCTGGACATCGCCGGTACAGGATCAGGATCGGAATAAGGATAAGTGGTAAATACCCGTTCATATTCCCTAACCTTCACCTTCCCGTGGGACTGAAGAACTTTCGCGTACAATGGGAACGCAAGCGTTATCAAAAGCAGCCCGATCATACCGCTAAACCCGATTTGTCCCCTGCGTATTAAGCCGATCTTGTCTGACTGCACTATAATTCCTTTCTATGAGATAAAGTAGATAAGACTATTTGATTCAATTGGATTTCATCCGATAAACATCTTAAAGAAGCTCTGACAAGCTACGGCGCATCAACTTCCCAGATTACTTGCCACTTGAAGGTCTCTCTCGCATCAACGAACAGACATTCGCCATCTGCGTGAGACTGACTAAGAAGGCTCGTAGAACCGGGTGTCGGCTCAAAGGCGCATTCGTTGCGCGCGATTCCTTTCTCGTCCGGATAGCCTCCCTTGTCCCACCATATTCCCAACGTCGGAAAAAGTTCTGACGGGAATTTCACCTTCACTGTTAGACCGTTCCGGTATGTCCAGCTCATTTCGCCAGACTTGACTCCCCTGACGAACAGCATCTCGACGGCACCCTTTCTGCTTTTCAACAGCAAATCCTGAAGCATGTCCGGAGTCATCGCGTCCATATCACGATTTCTGTTCCAATCGAAGACAGAGTCGAAGGAAGGGAGAGTGACGCGTCTTATTTCGTCCGCCCTGACAAGCGGATGCATCGAATGTTGAAAAGGAAGCCTTTCATCGCCTTCATTCACGACCTCGAAGTTCCAGATGATCGACGAGTCTGTGAAGGCCATCTTCCGCTTGAACTTGAAAGGAAGAAGCTTGCTTTCGACCGTGAATGAAAGTTCGTTCTTCTCTTCCGCAAGATCCCACGGGAGCCAGCAGAGTTCGCCGTGATCCGGGACGCTTATTCTCTTTCCGGGGAAAAAACAGGCCACCACCGAAGGGAAGCAATCATCATAGCCGTACACGGGGCGATTCTCGAACTGGCCATGCTCTTTCTCTGGCGGCCTGAAAGAAGTTGGAGCGAGAGTGAGGAGATCATATTCCCTGTAGGCAATTCTGGTCAAGCGACCGCCATCGTTGAGATGGTAATCCACATTCCAAGGTCCATGGACGAAGCGGTCAATCGCGTTGTTCTCAGAGCGTAAGGTTCGCAAAATTCTCCTCCAGATATTCTTTGACCGGGAGTATGTC
>JAJYGB010000176.1:911-3144 GCA_021785235.1 Bacteroidota bacterium | reverse complement strand
CGGATCCGGAAACTAACGCGATCCGTGCGGCCAGGCTGTGCAAGATGGTTTACACCCGGTTATTGGGGGAGACGGAATACTCGGATTTCGAGGGAGAGCCCTTCTTCCGGGAGTCCAAAGGACTGATCAGTCTTCCGCTCGTCAGCTCCGGAGAGCTCGTCGGGGTTCTGCAGTATGTATCGGTCGCCGCACCGGGGAACATCAAGTATGAGGCTGACCTGGCTGAGGCCGCAGCGATAGAGCTGGCTGCCGGCATCCAGAGACTGAGACTGGGCGGCAAAGTCGCCGAACAGGCCGACCAGCTTGAAAAGATTTTTGCCAGCGCCGCGGAGGGTATCGCTCTTGTCGACAAGATCGGCAGAATAGTCCTGATGAACGAGGGAGGCAAGAGAACGTTCGGCATCGGGCAAATCCCGGAAGTGGGATTCTCCGACTTCGCGGAGAGACTCGGCATGCACAATCTGGACGGTACTCATCTTCAGGAAGATCAAAACCCCGTACGCCTCGCGGCGCTCCAAGGGAAAGACATCCGGAACAGCGAGCTTCTTATAAAGCGCAACGGCCTGGAACGGATCCTCTCGGTGAGCGCTTCGCCTCTCATCGACAGGGGTCATGAAGTCAACGGGGCTGTCGTGATCTTCAGCGATATAACCGACCAGAAGAGAAACGAACTCGCTATCAAGAAACAGAACAGAAGACTTTCGGTTATTAACAGGATGGCTCTGGCCGTCAAAGATGCACTCGATGTATTCGAAATCCTTAACAAGAGCCTGACAAGGCTGCTTGAATTCGAGGAGATAGCCGCCGCGGCCGTTTACATACTTAACGAAGCCACCGGTAACCTTAACCTTGCCTCCTCGATGGGTTTCGGTTCTGCCTTCACGAAGAATGAAGATATTAAGTCGATTCCGCTGGCCGACGACTTGCTGTTTGGGGCGATGAAACTCGGTGTACCGCAGGTGGTCCGGGAATTCACCAACAAGGCCGAGCCACACGAGCTGTTCGATGCGCTCAAACGTGAAACGACGTCATCGGCGGTGATTGTTCCTATTCTCGGCACACGAAAGATTCACGGCGTTCTCCTTGCGGCCTCGAAAGAAAAAATGGAATTGACGGTATCCGACACCGAGTTTTTCATGATGATATCCCGTGTTCTCGGCGGAGCGGTTGAAAACGCGTTTCTCTATTCAGACATCGTCGAAAAATCGAATGAGCTCGAAGATTCCAACGAGCAGCTCAGGATGTCGAAGATCTGGGTCGAGGAGGCGAACGCGCAGCTTGTTCAGGCCAACCAACAACTCGAGGAGGCGAGCAGACTGAAAAGCCAGTTCCTCGCGAACATGAGCCACGAGCTTCGCACGCCGCTTAATTCCATCATAGGCTTCACCAACCTGGTCCTGACCGACGATCTCCAGCCGCCATCGGGAGAGCAAAAAGAGGGGCTCGAAATAGTCCTCCGAAATGCGAGGAATCTGCTCACCCTCATTAACGATATACTTGATCTCTCGAAAATAGAAGCGGGTCGGATCACGGTTTCTCCGGAGGAATTCGACATCGAAACCGTGGTCAACGACGCCATTGCGACGGTCATTCCTCTTCTCGGCGACAAGCCGGTAGAACTCATCGGAGAGATCGACGAAGGTCTCCCGGCTCTATACTCCGATCCCGCCAGGATAAAGCAGGTAGTCCTGAATCTGCTCAGCAACGCCGCCAAATTCACGGACGAAGGGCATATAAAGATTATCGTCAAGCTAATGGAGGGTAATTTTATTTCACTCGCCGTCGAAGATACCGGCTCCGGAATTCCGGCCGATTACCTCGAAGTTGTATTCGAAGAATTCAGACAGGTCGACGGTTCCAACACCAGGAAGCATGGCGGTACCGGCCTTGGCCTCGCTATCTCAAGGAAGCTTGCGCGAATGCTCGGGGGAGACCTGACTCTCCGGAGCGAGGTAGGCAAAGGCTCCACGTTTACCCTGACCCTCCCGACTGTCTACCGCCAGCCGGAAAAACAGAAAGCACCTGGGAACAAGGAAGTCCCTCCGACTCCGATCGTTTCGGCGGAAGCAAACAATCTTGTCGTCTGTATCGACGACGATCCGGAAGTTTTGCTGCTGCTGAAAAGTCACCTGGAGGCGGAAGGTTTTGAGTTTGTAGGCATCAGCGATTCACTGTCGGCACTGGCAAGTGTGAAGCAGCATAAGCCCGTCTTGATCACCCTGGATATAATGAT
>JAJYGB010000176.1:0-901 GCA_021785235.1 Bacteroidota bacterium | reverse complement strand
GAATAAAGACGGATGGCAGGTGCTTCAGGAGCTCAAGGCCGATCCCGAATTGAAGGATATACCGGTTGTCATTCACTCCGTGGTCGATAACAAAGCGCTTGCACTCTCGCTCGGAGCCGAATCATACATCGTCAAGCCGGTCGCGGCGGACAAGATCATATCGGTTGTCCGTAATTACACAGGCACGGCCGGAGGTGAGATACTTGTCGTCGATGACAATGAAGATTTCACGAACTTCCTCCGCAACCTTCTGGAGAGAAGCAAGTTCACTATATCGACGGCGCGCAACGGCATCGAAGCAATCGAATTTCTGCGGACCAATATCCCCGCGCTGGTGTTCCTCGACCTTCTGATGCCGGAAATGGACGGCTTCGGTGTGGTTGAGAAAATGTATGAAGATGAGAGACTGAAGAGAGTGCCGATAGTAGTCCTCACGGCGAAGGAAGTGACCGATAAGGAGAGGGCGATCCTGAACTCGAAAATAAAAAACATTGTACAGAAAGAAGGCTTGACGAGGGAAATCATCCTTCGGGAAGTCCATAAATTCATTCACAGAAAAAAACTACAGTCCTGAAACCGACTTAGATCTGTGAAGTAACCATTAAAAACCGATTGTGACGTATGGATGAACACTTGAGAATCCTGGCTGTGGACGATGCACCGGATAACCTGGTTCTGCTGGACAGATTGCTTAAACGGCAGGGGTTCGATGTCGTTAACGCATCAAGCGGGAAGGAATGTCTGGCGAAGAGCGCATCCGAACACCCCGACCTCGTCATCCTCGACGTTGCCATGCCGGAGATGAACGGGTTTGAAACGCTGAAACATCTGAGGGGAAATGAAATTACCAAGGACATTCCCGTCATAATCCTGACGGCGAATTCGAAGGACGCGAAGAGTA
>JAJYGB010000156.1 GCA_021785235.1 Bacteroidota bacterium | reverse complement strand
GAACTCCAAAGCATGAAGAGAAAAGTTGGAACCGATGTCTGGGTTGTACCCGCTCAATGATAAGTCAAAAAGCGTAGCAGGTTCGTACTTCTACAGGCAGTACGAGCTTAAGAGAATCTATCAGAAGAACTTCTACAACGGCATGTTCCTCGCTATTGGCGTGCATGCCGCTCTTTTTCTCATTCTAATTCTTTACGCCCCGGTCTTGAGTAAGCCGCCTGCCGTGAAGATGGTTCTTCTTCCCCCCGTAGACGTGCACTTCACGGTTATGGAGATGAAAATGGTCGGAAGCAAACAGTCCGGCATGGATCTATCCGGGGCTGGCGGTGGTGACGGAACAATTCGCCAAAATGCGGCGGCCGCTTACGCCATTGCCACTCCTTCCAATAGGGCAAGCCGGCTGGCCACGATAGACCAAAAAGCTGCCATTGTGCCGCGCTCGCTTCAAGGTCCGGGCATGAACAACATTGTCGGCATCAATAAACGACCCATGTACTTCGATACTGTGAATGGGTTCAGTGGAAATTCCACGAGCGGCACGGGGTCCGGAGGCGGTATTGGTACAACGATAGGCGATACCATCGGCACCGGATCCGGTCTCACCGGTAAACCGGGGTTCGGCGGAGGCTTTGGCAACCGCTTCGTTCCGGGCAATCCAGGAAATAACTCGGCGTCCGGAACCCCATACGCGATATCGTGGAACGGCGTCGCCCGCGCCCTAGTAGCGGGAACGCGTCCGACATTTCCTCCGGGTGCTGAAAGCGGCGGAGTTGTCAAGATCAGGATAGTCGTTAATCCTGCCGGCGACGTGGTGTCGATGGTCCCGGTACAGAAATCAGGCGCTCGATTGGACGAAGCGGCCATGGCCGCGATCAGGTCTTGGCGCTTCAGCAGGCTGGCAGCTAGCTACCCGCAGGTCAACCAGTCAGCGGTCGCGACGTTCGTCTTCAAGGCGGAATAAGCCAGGTGTGTCCGGCCGGGGCAAGCAAGCTATCCTCTCGCAGATTCAAAAGGACTTCGGAGCGATTGGAGGTGGTCGCTTCAAGACTTCGTGATCTGTTTGGGGTGCCGGAAAGAAAGCGCAAGCTCCCTGATCCGCTCGATCTCCTCGTCGCCACCATTCTCTCCCAAAACACAAACGACATCAACAGCCATAGGGCTTACACGAATCTGAAGGGCAGATATCCAGACTTCATGGCGCTAGCGGATGCGCGGCCGCGCGAAGTGCAACGTCTCATAAAAGTGGGTGGGATCGCCAATAAGAAAAGTAAGACAATCGTGGCCGTAGTCGCCGACATAAAAGTGAAGTTCCCGAATTTCGACAGGAAGAGG
Source organism: Bacteroidota bacterium (assembly GCA_021785235.1). The sequence goes on along the minus strand of JAJYGB010000156.1, from coordinate 1,812 downwards.
CTTCGGAAAGAGAACACGAACGTGCTTATCGATATGCTCAGGGAGTTGAAAGGTGTGGGATACAAGACCGCCTCATGCGTCTCGTTGTTCGCACTTGGAGACGACGATGCTTTTCCCGTCGATACTCACGTCCATCGCGTGTTGAACAGGATTGGAATAGCCCACGAGAAAACTCCTGATAAGACCTATCTCGCTGTCAGAGATTCCGTTCCGAAAGGGAAGGGATATGAGATCCACTTAAACCTTATCAAGTTCGGCCGGAAGGTGTGTACCGCTCAGAGGCCGCGCTGTTTTGAGTGCGTGCTCTTCGACGATTGCGAGTGGAATGAAAAGACACTTCACGCGGAAAAGCGGGCTCTGCGTGCCGATGACAAGAAAGTTGAGTTCATGCTTCTGGAAGAGGTCTGATCGACGGAAGTCGCTTCAGTTTCCTTTGCAAATCTGATTTTGTGAAGTAAAACAGTGTGGTAATTGGTTGACAACTAGCAAGTTACGAGGGAGCGGAATTAATCGGCGAATGGAAAATCATTTCGTTATTGAATTTTATTTAGGTATTGATTAAGTAGAACCAATGAAAAGGCTCGAAGAGACACGGGCGCCGCGCATAAGCGGCATAAACGTTTTGGGCGAGACTGTCGAAGTAGATTATTCGATGTACCTGATGAATATCTTACTCTTCTTCGATCCGGTTTCGAAGCATTCCATTGATTCCGTCGAACAAGTCCGGCTTATATCCACCCGTTACGAGAAGCTTTCTACAGGATTCTGGTATGTTATGGAACCGCGACTGTCGTGCATGCTGCATTCCGAGGCGGCAAAGAAGGCTCTCGACAGGATGGGAATTTTCGATAATATTCTTTTCGACCCCAATAATATGATTGCGCTTCAATCCGGAGTCCAGACCGTTCCAACAGTTTTCGTAGTGGATTCGAACGGCTTTCTCAACTCGAGGTATGAGGGGGAGATCAGTTGGGTTGAGATCGAGCGAAACATACAGGCCAGGGTCGCCCAGTCTGGTTATCGCGAAGAACTTCCTCCAATGCCGAAGCCCGGCTACTATTCGCGCGCATTGCGGTCGGCGTCTGTCATGCGTCAGATGGGATACGCTAGCGGCGATTATGTCTTCAGTAGCGCAATTGTTCCGGAATCTGATCAACAATTTTCTCTCCCGAACTTTTATCTGCTCAATACTATCTATCCGTTTGGTGCGTGGTACGTCAGTAGAGATTTTATCGAGGGAAAGTCGGGGAGCACATTATATATCAGCTGCGCGAAGGATGAATCGGTCTATTTGTTCGCCGGCTCGGAGGAACGGACGCTAATCAGGCTGCACACTTCGATCGAATTGACACAGCATGTATCACTCGGGAAAGACGTTAAGAGTGAGAACGGCGCGCATCAATTAGAAGTTGATGACTATCAGCCCTACGAGCTCATCTCGAATACTGGGGATTCCGACGTGCTTGTCAGCCTTCAGGTAATGTCTGGCTCGTTGCAGCTTTTCGCGGTAGAGTTTTGTCCTCAGGCAGAGGTCTTTTCTGGCGTGAACGCTTCCCGCCCCGCTCGTCCGTAATGACATCTCATATATGTTAACGTTGGTGCGACGAACTTTCCCACCTATCCGCCATTTTTGTAATCGGCAGGAACTATCCACTTATCGGTGAGATCCCTTCAAACGAAGAAATTTTCTCCCGAAAATCCGGCGGTATCTCGGTTGTCTTCCTTCCCGAGTAGTCGTATGCAACCAGGACGCTCGATCCGTCCGCAACCTTGCGCCCATCGATGGCATCAGTTATCAGGTAGGTCATCTCG
>JAJYGB010000169.1 GCA_021785235.1 Bacteroidota bacterium | reverse complement strand
GATCTCGACTGTGTCATCATAGTCATGGAAGCCCCCTACAGGTTCAAGCCGGTGATCGAAGACTGCCTGGCGTCATTCGGGAGGAACCGGAGAGCGGTGGTGGCCGTCGATATGACCATGCCGAGCGAACAGGTAATTCGCGGCACATTAGGAGAGATTAACAAGAAATTTGACGACGCGCCCTTCAAGGCCGAATTTGTCATGGTGATCGATGCTCCGAAGAAAAATTAGCTTCGTTCTCATAATTGCCCTGTTGTTCCCCGCCTGCTCCGAGAAACCTCCGATCCCGGAAGACAAACTCGTTGATTTCTACATACAGTTGCAGCTGTTGGACGCTCAGTACGCAAAAGATTCCGCGCTGCAAAAGACAAAAGCCGATTCTGTGATGAGAGCATTCAAAATAAACAAGAGCCTTTTCGATTCAACCATGGCGTGGTATAACAAAAGGCCCGATAAGTGGGAAAGATTTTTTGAAGCAGTCAATCAACGACTCGCGGAGATGAAGCCGGACTACGTCAGGATGAAACGCCGGTAAGCCTGGCCACGAGTGCGACTTCGGCGAGCTCGCAGTCCCTGACGGCCCCGTGCACCGCAACCACATCCCTCGTTTTTTCCAACTCGGTTTTCAGGACGGTGAACATCCGTTTGTCGATCAGCGTGCGCAGGTCCATCTCAAGACCCCTTTCTTTCAGTTGTTCCAGCTTCTCGATCACGCTCTGTACCGTAAGCGACAGCGAAGCGGCTATCTCCACGGCGGTGAGTCTCTCGCGGAAAAGTTCATAGACGTCACGTTCAGCCGCCGATATTTCAACGGGCAACTCGGGGGCGAAATCCAGGCAAACCTGGAGCATCCTTCCGGTTATGACCCCGGCATTGGCCCCTTCGCGCGGCAGGTATTCCGAAATCTCTTCCTGATTCATCGGATGCTCGTTGGCGATTTTGATGAGCATTTCGTCCGCGCATACACCGAAAACCGGAAGGCGTAATTCGGAGGCAAGCGCACGTCTCTCATCCCGGAGCGCCTTGTAAAGTGCTTTCCGCAGAATGAATGACTTTTTGACTGCTGTGGCGATACCAGTCTTCATGTATGTTTCGCCTTCGGCGGTTATCGACACAGTCGGGTAGACGAGACCGTTCCTGGACAAATATTTCCGTGTCAGGAGAAAGTCAAACGCGGAATAGACTGCCTGGGCCGGGATGTCTTTCAGTGCGCCCGAGAACTCCGCTATCCAGCCGCCGCTGGATTCCTTCTTGTCGGAGGCCTCCAGCAGGATCTTGCAGTACGTTGTCCTGCCGTACCTTCCGTCCGTTGCCTTTACGAGGGCAAGGATCGTAGTATGAATTTCTTTAGGACTCATGGCGCCTTCGATGCCCGAGTCGCCGCTGACATATGGCGATGTGATCGTGCAGTTGTCGCAGTTCCCGCAGCCTCCTTCGGCTTCGTCGGCACCGAAATAATCAAGTATGTAGTTCGACCGGCATCCGGTGGTCTTTGCATAACCGACGACTCTGGCCAGGCGCTGATGGGCCCGTTCGCGGAGGAGCGACAGCTGCTGAAAGTCAACTGGGAGTCTTTCCGGCTCCTCCCGCCTTGACAGCATGCGGAAAGTGATCCCCTCTGAAGGAGGCTTGTATTCAATTATCCCGGAGCGTTGGAGGATAGACAGAGTACGACTGACATTGGACGGCCCGATCTCCGCCTTTCTTCCCAGCTCATCTATCCTGACCGGCTTCTCTTCGGAGAAGAATGCGCTGCCGTAGAGCCTTAATAAAGTATCGAGTACCGCCTTGGAATCATGCGATGCTGTCTTCTCAATCGCCCTTTTGTAAGCGCCCATGTCCACTTTTGCGCGCACGTAAGCATTTGCGGAAATACTCGGCATCAGCTGAATCAATCCCCGTTGAGAAAGTATTCTGAAGACCGAATCGACCGTTCGGGCGTTAAGGTTGGTCAACTCTGATATTTGACGCGTCGAAATGGTCAGGTACTCGTCTCGTATGCTCCCGACGGCAACCGACAGCGCGTCAAAAATCGAAGTGTAAGCCTGTATGAATTCTTCTCTTGTCGGATAAAGCGTGTCGATAAAATAGTCCTGGACTGCCAGGTCTCTCTTATGAAAAAGTAGGATGCATTCGGCGAGTTTCCCATCACGTCCCGCCCTCCCGGCTTCCTGATAATACGCCTCGATCGTTCCGGGAATTTCGTAATGGATTACGAACCTGACGTCAGGTTTGTTTATCCCCATTCCGAAAGCGTTAGTAGCGATCATCACCCGGTCAGAATTCAGAAATTCTGTTTGCGACTTGGTCCGTTCCGACTCGGTCAGACCCGCATGGTATCTAAGTGCGTTTACGCCGCGCGACTTCAGGAAGTCGTGTATCTCGTCGACGCTCTTGCGAGTGGCTGCATATACTATTCCGGATCCCTTATTTTTAGAAACGTGATTCAGGATGGATTGTGTCTTTGCGGTTTCCACAAGTACCTGAAACGACAGATTCTCTCTGGAGAATCCGCGTATGTAAACGCGCGGCGAGCGCATCTTAAGCTGGGCCACGATGTCGTCCTGGACATCCGGGGTGGCGGTTGCCGTCAGGGCGAGTATTACCGGGTTTCCGATGCTATCGGCGAAATCAGAAATCCGGGTATAGTGAGGGCGGAAATCGTGTCCCCACTGGCTTATGCAGTGCGCCTCATCCACGGCGAGCAGGGAGATTTTCGTAGCGGAAAGCGACTCGACGAACCTTTTGCTCTCGAGTCTCTCCGGCGCGACGTAAAGCAATTTCAGCTGGCCTGATTTTACGAGGCGAAGGCGGGATTGTATTTCATCGAGGTCCAATGCGCTGTCGAGCTCGGTCGCTATCCTGCCCCGCCTGTTTGCCTGCGCGACCTGATCTTTCATGAGGCTGATGAGTGGCGATACCACGATTGTAAGCCCATCCAGAAGAATCGCCGGGAGCTGATAGCACACGGACTTCCCGCCGCCTGTCGGCATGATGGCGAGTGTGTCGAACCCGTTCATGACGGAGTTTATTATCTCCGTCTGCCCCGGCCTGAACTCCTTCAATCCGAAAGATTTCTCCAGGGCTTTCTGCAGTCGCTCCGTGGGGATCATTTCTACAATTTAGCACCCGGTGTTCAAATATCGAACTT
>JAJYGB010000358.1 GCA_021785235.1 Bacteroidota bacterium | reverse complement strand
CAACTCAGACTTCAGCTATGAAGCCCTCCGGGAGGAGGGACAGATCTGGGTACTCTCGCGCTTTCTTGCCGTATTCCACGAACTTCCCGCCTGGGACGACGAAATAACGGTCGAGACATGGAGCAAGGGGGTCGATAAGCTTTTCGGGCTGAGAGATTTCACGGTCCTTTCCGAATCGGGAACGAACCTTGCCTCAGCCACTTCTGCCTGGCTGGTGATAGACAGAAGAACTTCGCGGATTCAGAGAATAAATCTTGAGCACAGTGATTTCCCCGTTCAGCTCGACAGACATGCTATAGAGACGAAGCTCGGCAAGATTGAGGAGCAAGAAGCGGGCAAAACCGATTTCGAGTACGTTGTGAGGTACGGGGACATCGATGTGAATAACCATGTGAACTCATCGAGATATCTGCGGTGGATCGTCGACAGCTTTCCGAGAGCCGTACTCGATGAGAAACGCCTCGCGTCTTTCGAAATCAATTTTCTTGCGGAGGCGCAGCACGGCGACAAGGTTTACGTGACATCGGAGGATGCCGGGGATTATTATTACTGTCAGGTGATGCGCGAGAAGGACGGGGTGGAACTTTGCAGGGCAAAGATCGTCTGGGAATGAGAGGGAATCAGAATTCTTTCTGGCGTGACGGTTTATCGGTGCGCTGAGAACGTCCGGCGCAGCGATTGTCAGCATAACCGTGAGCGTCCGCAAGCCTTGACAGCCCGTCGCTGGCCTGTTTTGACAGAGTACGCAGGGTTGCACTTCAGGAACCGAAGGAATAAACTTTGTGCGACCTTATGATGGATAAAATCCGAGTAACCGTCTTTCTCGTTATCTCCACTGGAGCCAGTTTCGACATCAGCTATATCCCGGCGATGGCTCCGCATGATGTGGAAGAGGTGCATTCCGCGCTCGCCGAATCAAAATTCAAAATTTAAAATTGGGAATATTGTCTTGACCTGGCAGGAAGCGTGTCGCATACTTGAATTGGGAAATCCTAAGACTCTCGAGGAAGTTCGTGAGGCGTTCAGCATACAGGTGAAGGCCTGGCATCCCGACCGCTTCGAAGGCGATGAAAAGATGCAGCGGGTCGGGACGGCGAAGATGAAGCTTATAAACGAGGCATTCAAGCAGATCAAGGATAATTGGAGCCGTCGCGGTTCGTTTCACCTGCCGTATGAATTCCCGAGAGCTGCAGAACCGGCAGGCCGGAGAAGAACCGGGCCGAGAGATATAGTGACCATCCTGGAAAACGGTACATCGACGGCCAGGAAGAACAAAGTCTTACTTGCAGCACGACGAGTGCACGAGTATCTCGGCGACGCAACGATCACCGTGACTTTCTCCGACCACCGCTCCCGTGAACTGAAATTGAAAGTCGGCGAAGCTGCTACCGTAGAGTTTGGGAAATCGGCGCGGTTCGAGGTCCGGCTACTCCAGGTGCGGCAGGTATTCAAGTCCAGGCGCGGAATGCCGTTCCCGCTTTTTTACTCCGCAGCTGATTTGGCAGTGACAGGACTGTCTTGAAGGAAAGGAGTGCATGGACGGCACAAAACGATCCGAAATAAAACCCGGCATGAAGGTCTCAATCGTTCTCAAGCAGGACCAGCGAACCGGCAGGTTGACTGAAGGAATCGTTAAAGATATACTCACCAATTCTCCTTCTCATCCGCATGGGATCAAAGTCCGGCTCGAGACCGGACAGGTCGGCAGGGTTAAGGAGATCCTTGCTTAGCACATCACTCCATTAATCCACCGTTCCATTATTCCCCCCTGGATGTGGAAACATTTCCGTAATCTCCATGCGCCAAGAACATTGAGGTAACAGAAACCATGGAGTCTTTCTTCAATAGGTGCTCCGTTGCTTCTCTCACCACGATAGCCTAGATTCTCTTTGCGTAAAATATGGTATCTGGGAAGCGGCAATCCGGGAAGAGAGAGTTCGAATCTGAAATCCGCGATGGTGTGGCACGGCGCCATAAGTCGCCAATCATCAAAATCTTACAGAATAGGTCCCGACAAAATCGGGATGAGCATTCAAACATTATAAAAGCGAGATGATATCATGAACGAACAAGCTATCCAGGGTCTGAAGCCGGAGAGAGTCTGGCATTACTTCCGCGAAATCAGCGCGATTCCGCGGGGATCGAAGAATGAAAAAGCGGTCCTCGAATATATCAAGAAGACCGCCGCGGCGATGGGGCTGAAAGCAAAACAGGATAAGGTTGGGAATGTGGTCGTGAATAAGCCCGCCGGCCCCGGCAAGGAAGGCTCGCCGAATGTCGTGCTGCAGGTCCACGTCGATATGGTTTGCGAGAAGAACCGCGACGTCCAGCACGATTTTCTTAAGGAAGGTATCAAGTTCCACAGAGAAGGAAACTATATTAAGGCCGATGGCACGACGCTCGGCTCAGACGACGGGATCGGCGTAGCTTCGCTCCTCGCGCTTCTTGAGGACAAGACGCTTGTGCATGGTCCGATCGAAGGACTTTTCACCATCGATGAGGAAACGGGCCTAACCGGAGCGAACCACATCGAACCCGGATTCATCACGGGCAAGATCATGATGAACCTGGACTCCGAAGAGGAAGGCGTCTTGTATATAGGATGTGCGGGCGGACTCGATACGACGATGACAATCCCGGTGAAGCGGAAGGCCGTCACGGGCAAAGTTGCGGTTATGAATGTGATGATCCGCGGTCTTAAGGGAGGACATTCCGGCGTCGATATCCATCTCGGTCGCGCGAACGCCATAAAACTCCTGACCAGGACACTCATGGCGATCGACGCGAGCACGAAGGGAAAGATGAGACTCGTCTCCCTTGAAGGCGGCAGCAAACACAATGCAATCCCGCGTGAAGCCGAAGCCGTGATAGCCGTCCCGGCAATTGTCGAGTCCAAGGCTACGAAAGCTGCCGCCGAATGCGCGGCGATATTCAAGAATGCTTTCGGAACTACAGACCCTGACGTGAAGGTCGTCGTGGAAAAAGTGAAGAAGGCCAAACCGGCTCTCGACGACAAGTCGAAGGCTGCGGTCCTCGGCGCGCTCGATGCTCTTCCGCACGGCGTGATCAGGATGAGCAGCGATATCCCTGACCTCGTGGAAACCTCAACCAACGTTGCCGTTCTCAAGACGGCGGCAGCAGGCGTCACGAT
>JAJYGB010000164.1 GCA_021785235.1 Bacteroidota bacterium | reverse complement strand
CAATATGATGGCTTTGCTCGTCGCCCTGCGCATATTGACCAATCATGCCTGTGATGTCGGCGTCATTTCTCCCATGGAGCTTGCTCGATGCGGAGAAGAGCGAATCAAGCCTGGCGCAAAACTTGCGATTCCCGCCATACAGACTTATGAGGCCGCGTGGATCTTGGGGGGCGAAAAAACTGTAGGGCCAGGCATTCGATTCGGTGTAATCACTCGTTACCGCGAACGGGTTGAAGGGCGTCACCCATTCCCCATCTGCGAGCTTGCCGCGCATGAAACCAGTCCTGCGATCAAAGAGGTTCTTGAAATAAAGTGACCGCTTCATGTAGTAGGAATAATCGGTTTCGCGATGCAGATATCTCGCCACCTGGGCGATGCACCAGTCATCGAAAGAGTACTCCATTGTCCTCGACACGGATTCCCCCGCCTTGTCGGCTGGGATGTAGCCGTATTCCCTATAATACTTCAGGCCGAATCCGTTTTGCATCGCGCTCTTCTTCATGGCTGCGAACGCTTCATTGACATCGAAGCCATGAAATCCTTTTAAGATGGCATCAGCTATGACGGGGACCGCAGGGTAACCGATCATGGTATTCGTTTCATTCCCTTCAAGCTCCCAAACCGGCAAGAGGCCGGTCTCCTCGTAATGAGCGAGCATGGAGCGGACGAAGTCTTTCACCATTCCCGGTTCCACGAGCGTTATGAGAGGATGTTCGGCGCGAAAGGTGTCCCAGAGTGAGAATACGGTATACTGGTCGTAACCAACGGCCTTGCGAACTTTCCCGTCGGCTCCTTTGAAATAACCGTCGACATCGCTGAACAAATTCGGATCGATCATGGTATGATAAAGTGCGGTATAGAAAGCGACCCTCAGTGCCTTGTCGGGAGTAGAAACCTTGATTTTGCCTAATTCCCTTCTCCACGCATCGTACGCTTTCTTCCGGACCTTTTCGAAATTCCATCCGTGAATTTCTGTGTTCAAATCATTCATCGCCCCCTGGATATTAGAGGACGAAATACCGGTCTTTACGTAAATGACTTCTCCGGGCTTCGTCCTGAACTTAAACACTCCCATGACGGTTGTCCCCTCGGCAGTCTCACCGCCGTCCAAAATGTTCCCATCCTGGTCGAACGAGATCGCGTCGAAAGGGCGCGAGAATGTAGCGGCAAAGTAGACACGCTGGTCCTTTGCCCACCCTGTTGAATATCTGTAGCCAGCTACCGTACTATCGTTGACTATTTCGAGATATGCCTTGGTGGTCTTGTCCCAGTTGATGGCACGGTATAGATCGAGCACGATAGCAGCGTCGTTGGATTTTGGGAACGTATATTTCTGGAACCCCGCCCGCTTCGTCGCGGTGAGTTCGGCCCGGATCCCAGATGATTTCAAGACGACTGAATAGTATCCCGGCTGGGCCTTCTCGTCATTGTGAGAGAATGTCGAGTGGAGATGCATCAGCTTTGCCGTGTCAGATTCTGAATTAACGGATAAAATTGCGGGCATGAACCTGATATCGCACAAGTCACCTATCCCGGTTCCGCTTAGATGCGTATGGCTGAAACCGATGATTACGCTGTCCGAGTAGTTATATCCTGAACACCAGTCCCAGCCTTGCGTGCCATTGTCGGGACTCAGTTGCACCATCCCGAACGGGACAGTCGCGCCGGGAAAAGTGTGGCCATGACCGCCGGTGCCAATAAAAGGATTGACGTATGAAGTCGCCTCAAAGCTGTGGGTCCTCGGGGCGGAAAGGGCCGTTGCTGGAAGGATAGCGAGAGAGAATAATATGATCGCGATACGCGAATTTGGTCTCAGTATCATAGCTGCTTGTTTTCACCTCAATAGATATGGTTTTTCGTTATACAATTTTATAAGTAGGTCGCCGAACAGGGTGTTGGCCCACGCGAACCAGCTCCTCGTGAATTTCTTAGGGTCATTCTCATCGAAGGATTCGTGCATGAACCCTGTGCCGGCGTTAGAATTAATGAGCATGTTTAGGCATTTTGTGATTTCGTCGTCGTTAGAAGTGGTGAAGGCACGCATCATAATGCCCATCGGCCAGATCTTGTTCATACCCGCGTGCGGACTTCCGATTCCCTCACCCGCCGCCCCTTTGAAGAAGTAAGGATTATCGCCGCTGAGCAGGAAGGCGCGTGTGTTTTGATATACGGGATCGCTTTGGCTTATGCAGTCAAGATATGGTAATGAGAGGAGGCTTGGGATGCTGGCGTCATCCATGAAGAGCTTGTCTCCAAATCCATCCACCTCGTAAGGTAGGATCCTGCCGAAGAGCGGGTGTTCCACTATCGCGTAGCCTCGAAGCGAAGCTTCCACCTCGTCGGCAAGCGAGGCGCAATTTCCGGCGAACTCTCGATCCACGAATATTTCGGAAAACATTCTGGAAAGTTGTCTCAATGATTTCACGGCGAAGTAGTTGGACGGAACGAGGAAAGGAAAGATCGTCGCGTCGTCTGAGGGTCTGAAGAGGGAGACGATCAGCCCAACAGGGACGACCGGATTTCCATATCCCCCGCCTGGGGCGGTATCGGTGTAGGTTGCGGTGACGCGCTGAAACTTGTAAGGCCCATGCCCGTCTTTCCTCTGCTGTTGCCGGAAAGTTGTGACGATAACTTTCATGGCGGCTTTCCATCTGTCGTCGAAGCAGGAGACGTCACCGGTTGTTTTCCAGTATCCGTGCGCAAGCCGCACCGGGTAGCAGAGCGAATCGAGTTCCCATTTACGCTCGTGAAGACCGGGTTTCATTTGGGTTAGATCGTTGTCAAAGGGACTCCCGGTCGGACCGTAATTGAAGGCGTTAGCGTATGGATCGAGAAGGATGCACTCGGTCTGCCTGTTGATCACTCCCGCAATGAGAAGCTTGAGCTTTTCTTCGAGATTGGCAAGACGTACATAAGGCCAGACTTGTTCCGTGGAGTCACGAAGCCACATGGCGTCAATGTCTCCTGTGATCACGAAAGTGTCGGGCTTGCCGTTTGCAATTCTAAATTTGACTGTGGTGTCTAAGGTGTTCGGAAAGCAGTTGGAGAAGAGCCACGCCAGTTCCGGATCGCCAATCCCGGATGACACCTTCCTTATCTCCTCCTCAACGGCTTCGCTTGTGAACGTCCTCTTCTGAAGAGGGGGCCTTTTGCTCTTG
>JAJYGB010000243.1:1284-3166 GCA_021785235.1 Bacteroidota bacterium | reverse complement strand
GATTTAACGACTATGCAGGCACCAAATTCCGGCCGGAACAGTCCGCCGACAATGGATCCTTACTAAGGGACGATCTTACGCCGCCGGGGGGGGTCGTTTTCTTCCGACGCCGTGTGTTCAGGGCTATATGATTTTAAGAGAAGAAAGAACATGAGGATTACGAGTACCACGATAAGTGGAAGAGTGAAGTTGAATCTCTGGGAGAAGGACGGGATAGCCGTGGCAAGTGTGTCGGCAGTCTGGAGAATCGCGGCGAACATTAATGGACTTCCGTAGTTACGTAGGCCATGACCGTCATGGCAATCGTGTAGACTATGACCGCGACGCCAAAAAGGGTAAAGAACGTGCTCTTCTCGCCCCGCGACGATCTGCGGTCAAGAAACGGGACAAGCATCCAGATGACTCCACCGAGAGTGAGCGCGCCCATGGCTACCATCTCAGGAAATGTCCTGAGTGTTTGGAAGACAAACAGGAAATACCATTCAGGCTTTATGCCGGCCGGGGCGGGTAAAACCGGATTAACTTTAGGGCCAAGGTTTGCCGGGAAGACGGTGACAATGGCAATAAGGACTGCGAAGCCGCCCGCCCAGACCGCGGCGTCGCGCATGACGAAGGTCGGGAAGAATTTCGTTTCATCCTTGTAATTGCTTTGGGAGAACGGGACGCTCGATCCGAACACCTGGCTCAGAAAAACATGGAAAGTAATAAGAACAAGCGCCAGCATGGGCAGGACAACCGTGTGCAAAGTAAACATCCTCGTCAGGGTGGCCGCGCCGACGTCCTCGCCTCCCTGCATAATTCGCGAGATGGATCCGCCGATGCCCGGTATGATCAGCGGCATATTCACGCCGACTTTTGTTGCAAAATAGGAAAGCGTGGTCCAGGGAAGCAGGTATCCCGTAAACGCGAAAGCGAGCACGAGACCGAACAGGATCACTCCGATAACCCACATCAGCTCGCGCGGCTTGCGGTACGCCTTCATGAAATACGTCGAGAACATATGGACAAGGACGACCGCAATGAGGAGATTCGCCCCCCAAAAATGGAGAGACCTTATCAACCAGCCGTAGTGGACCCTGGTCATTATGTACCGTACGGATTCATTTGCGCCGGCGGGGCTTGGAGAATAATAAAAGGCGAGAAGTATTCCGGTTATTATCTGAATTGTTATTATGAAGAGGGCGAGTCCGCCGAAGTAATACCAGAAAGAATGCTTATGCTGTGGCACCTTCTTGTGCGCCATCCAGCTACGAACTGGCGCCAAGTCGAGGCGGGATTCGAAAAATGCCATCAGCCTGCGCGCCATTAAGCTCAAGCCGCCTGATTCTTGATGGAGACGTAGATCTTGTCCCCGGAAATCGAGACAAAATATTGTTGCAGGGGCAAGGCGGCCGGCCCCTTCAGCACTTTGCCGTTGATGTTGAACTCGCTTCCATGACACTCGCATAGGAAGAAATCTCCGGTCGACTCGAACTGTACGGTGCACCCCATATGGGTACACTTCGCGGAGAGGGCTTTATAATTTCCGTCAGGCAGCCTGACGAGAACTGCGGGCCGATCAAGGAATTTGAAAAACCTGGCGGAGTTGAGTTTCATTTCGTCGGTCGTCGCCACGAGGACTCTTCCCACTTCGCCGAGCGCGACGGGAGGTGGAGTCAGGAATTTAAGAACCGGATACAGGACATATCCGGTCAGTATCGCGGCCCCGGCGCCGAGGACCCGATTCAAAAACTGTCGTCTGGTAGAAGCCATATAGTTCTCTTAACACAAAGACATATCCTTCTTGTTCCAGAAACTTGAAATCTTCGTGAGATAATTTCGAAAGGGGCGACAATAGCCGGGCCGATCAGACCACGATGTTGAGACATTCGGGATCAACCCG
>JAJYGB010000243.1:0-1274 GCA_021785235.1 Bacteroidota bacterium | reverse complement strand
TTCTCCGAAGGGACCTCGCCGTCTCTGTGAATTGAGACTGGCATCTCCGACTCAATGCGAATTCTCTTCGCTTTCCGCATCGTCACCTCCGGGTACTTGCCATGACTGCCGTTCAGGACGCTCGGCAGCACCTGCAGTACTCGTCCGATGGAGAGATCTGAGACGAGGCAGACATCGAGCAAACCGTCATCGAGCCGCGCCTCGGGTGTCAGCAGAAAACCGCCGCCGGCCGAAATGCCGTTTCCGACCGCAACGAGGTATCTCTTCCCTTCGATTACGCTGTCGTCGAGTTCAATCTGCATCTCAACCGATTTGTACTTCGAAAGCGTTTTCAGGACGGCATATAGGTATCTGGAAATCCCCTTGAGCCTGTGGACATTGAGACTCTCCCGTGCTACCTCCGCATCGAAGCCTGCGCCGATCCCGTTAACGAAGAGGAACTCACGGTTATTTAGAGTCAGTATTCCCGTGTCGATGGCTCTCACTTTGCCGGCTACGATCCTGTGAATATAATCCTGGAGGTTCTTCAGCCTGCCCATGGCCCTGACAAAATCATTGCCGGTGCCAGTCGGGATTACTCCCATCACCGCCTTGGATTTTACCGCCCCCGCCGCGACTTCGTTCACCGTACCATCCCCGCCTACGGCGACCACGATATCAAATTCGGAGGAATGCTCCCTTGCCAGTTCGGTCGCATGTTCGGGGGCCTGTGTCAGCTGCATGTCAAAGTCCATACCGATTCTTTTCGCGAGATTGAGCAGATGCGGCAGGACTTTCCTTGTCCTCCCGTTTCCCGATACGGGGTTAACAATGAATTTCACGAATCTCTCGCCGGCGGGTCTCAACGTGTCATTCCGGGGTTTAATGTCGCGCCTTCGCCAGGCGAATAGTTTCCCTGATTCCCGACATCACTCTGAATTCCCTTCTGTGGCGAACCACCTCATATATCGTCAAAATTCCGAAAATAATCGAGACAATGATTCTTGAGTTATTGCCGATGACCGGCAGTTCAGGAATAAAGGTAAAATGGACGGGGTAAAGAAACTGCGCTAGCCAGAGGACAAACAGCGTAATGGCGTTGCCGCGAGTGAATTTCAGTTTCGCCAGAGTAGCGCACCCGTAAAACGTCATCATCATCGAGAGAAGTATTTCCTCCCTGTGATGGACATCCAGGGGAATCGTTGATACCCTTCCCATCGAGAAAGAATAGACTATGGGGATCATGGAGACGAGGAGGGTCCACTGATTAACCTTGCTGCTTATCATGTTCAGAA
>JAJYGB010000585.1 GCA_021785235.1 Bacteroidota bacterium | reverse complement strand
TCCGTTCGTGGGAACGATCTCCGAATGGGCGACGTCGCGCCGCATGTCGACACCAGCTCCGCGTACGCGGTTCGAAATTATGTTTCGAATTGGGTCGACGAGCAGTTGCTCTACGAGGAAGCGAAGAAACTCGGCCTCAACGAATCTCCTCAATTTGAGCAGCGGGTAAAGGAATTCTCGATGCAACTTGCCATTACGATGCTGCTCAACAAAGAGATATACAACGTCCCTCTGAATCTTTCACCGCAGGAAGTGGCGGCGTTCTACGACTCCCACCGCGGAGAGTTCATGGCCTCCGGCGATGTCGCTTACGTTAACTATGCGGGATTTGACCAACGAAGCGTGGCGGTTGCCTTTAGGAACACTCTCGTTTCGGGGACGCCTTGGTCATCCGCGTTCTCGCAGATCCCTGCCTATCAGATCATCTCGGTGAAGGACTCAGTCTACCTCAAAGGATCAGATGCTAACGGGGCCGTCTGGAATGTCATTCAATCTCTCGACCCCGGGAAAGTCTCTTTCCCGATCCAGGTGGACAGCGTGAGCTACATAGTCCAGGTCATCGACAAAATCGGTCCCGGGGAATCGCTTCCTCTGAGCTACGCGGCACCTCAAATCAGGGAGAGGCTGACCATCGAGAAACGACAGAAAATGTACAGCGCGCTCGTTGATTCTCTCAGATCGTTGGGAAATTTTCAGATTAATCCTAGTGTTGCTATTAGTGATACTAATAGCCAGGAGTGATTAGAGTGAAGAAGGTAAGTGAAATATTGGTCATGTTGTCGTTGTTCGCCGGCCTGGCGTTCGGCCAGTCTAAGCCGGTGCTTGACGGCGTAGTTGCCGTGGTTGGCAATCAAATAATTTTGAAATCTGAGCTCGACTACCAGGTTCAGTTGGCGGCTTATCAGAACAAGCTGAACCCAGACGATCCGCAACTTCGCAAGAGAATACTCGATGCGATGATAGATGATAAACTGATACTCGCTCAGGCGGAACTCGATAGCGTAACGGTGAGCGACGAGCAAGTCAGCAGGCAACTCGATCAGAGGATCCAGAATCTTATCGCACAGGTCGGGAGCAAGGAGAAAGTCGAAAAGTTGTACGGCATGTCGATAAGCAAGATTCAAAACGAATTCAGAGCGGACATGCGCCGGCAGCTTATGATTGAGAAGGAAAAGGAAAATAAATTCGGCGATATGAAAGTATCTCCTCTTGAAGTGCGACAGTTTTACGAAGAGTATAAAGACAGCCTTCAGGAGGTCCCGGAGGAAGTGACCCTGAGTCATATATTCATTAAGCCGAAGCCGAGCAAGAAAGCGCAGGAAGAGGCGTACGCCAGGGCGGAAGCACTCCTTGATTCCCTGAGGCACGGCGCGAGTTTCTCGGAGCTTGCAAAAAAATACTCGCAGGACCCCGGAAGCGCTCCTGACGGAGGCGACCTGGGATGGGCGAGCCGCGGACAGTTCGTGCCGGAATTTGAACACGCTGTCTACGGGCTGAAACCGGGTCAGATATCCGGTATTGTCAAGACTCAGTTCGGCTACCACATCATCCAATTGCTTCAGCGCAGGGGCGACATGGTTCACGCGAGACATATACTTATAAAGATTCCAGTGCTGCCATCGGACAATGATTCAACTATCGCATTTCTAGATTCGCTTCGCCAGGCGGCGATGCACGGCGCAAGCTTCGCGGTTCTGGCGAGGGAATTCTCAGAAGACAAACAGACTCAGGACCTCGGCGGCGACCTGGGGACTGTCTCCATCGATCAGCTCGAGCCTGCATTCCGAGCCACTGTTGATTCGATGAAGGTCGGCGAGATCAGCAATCCCGTCAAAGTCACAGCGGGCGCGTCGTATGGTTACCAGATCGTGTACTTGAGGAACCGAATACCCGCGCACAAGGTCAACCTCAATGAGGATTACGCCCGTCTTGAAAAAATGGCTCTAACGATGAAGCAGAACGAAGCCTACCAGAAGTGGATCGATCAACTCAAGAAACAAGTATATTGGAAGGTCTTGAGCTGAGAAACGGGGGCGCGAGTTAACATTAGTGGAGGGCCGATTGCCCTTCTTCCTCATCCAGACCGTTCTTGAATTCTCGCGGAGACGAGTTGATATTCATAGAGTTCTCTGAATTAACTCTGCCAAACGGTTTGCACGTTATAATGAGCCCGGACAGGAGCGCTCCCGTGATCGCAGTTGACGTTTGGTATCACGTCGGAAGTAAGAATGAAGAGCCGTCTCGCACCGGCTTCGCTCATTTGTTCGAACATATGATGTTCCAGGGCTCGGCCAATGTGAAGAAGGCCGAACATATGAAGTATGTAGAAGAAGCGGGAGGAGTCTTCAACGGTTCCACAAGCCATGATCGTACCAATTATTATGAAGCGCTCCCTTCAAATCGCCTGGAGCTAGCCCTTTGGCTGGAGTCCGACAGAATGTCAAGCCTGGATATCAGCCGCCGCAATCTCGACAATCAAAGGGATGTTGTGAAGGAGGAAAGGCGCTTCCGTGTCGACAACAAGCCATACGGGAGCGCATGGGAGAAAATCTTCGCGTTGGCTTATCGTGAACATCCGTACAAGTGGCCTGTCGTCGGTTATCTTGAGCATCTCGACGCGGCCACTGTGAACGAAGCAAGATCGTTCTTTCGCAAATACTACCTGCCCAATAACGCGGTTCTCGCTATCTCAGGGGATTTCATCCCTTCCGAGGCGATGAAGCTCGTTGAGAAATACTTCGGGGATATCCCCCCTGGCGTTGTGGGCCGTAGCGATCGGGTGGCGGAGGAACCTCTGAGCAGTCAGGCACGCGAAGTCGTTTATGACAATGTGGCGCTCCCGGCAATCTACATGGCTTTCAGGGTGCCACCCATGATTTCGGACGATTCGAACGCGCTAAACCTTGCGGCAGAGATTCTCTCAAAGGGGAAAAGCTCGAGGCTGTACAGGAAGCTTGTGTATGAGAAAAGGATCGCTCAATCGGTGGGCGCCTTTCAGCTCGACTTAGAGGATCCGGGTTTGTTTGTCGTGAATGCCGTTGTCTCTGCTGGGAACAAGCTGGAAGATATGGAGCGTGAGATCAGGAACGAAATTCGACTCCTTGCAGAAAGAGGGCCACGCGAGAGTGAGCTGGAAAAAACAAGGAATCAGTTCTCCTCGGACTGGGTCAGGCAGTTG
>JAJYGB010000460.1 GCA_021785235.1 Bacteroidota bacterium | reverse complement strand
CCTTATCGACGCGTTCGCAAGCAGGCTGAGCAGTCCGTTCGAGAAGGAGAATTTTCATTTCAGAGGGACCATCATGTCGGGGATCCAGGAGCAGCGCCCCAGGTGGAAGCGCGTTCAGGACGCTACTGAAAGCGCGGTTGGGGAGCTCCTCGGACAGGTCTACGTGCAGAAATTCTATTCACCGAAAACCAAAGCGCGCTACGTCAACCTCGTCAATAATATGGTCGCCGCGTTCGCACAGCGGATTAAGAAGCTGGACTGGATGAGCGATTCGACAAAAGAGAAGGCGCTTTACAAGCTCAGCAAACTCAGGAAGAAAGTAGGTTATCCCGACAAGTGGCGCGACTTCTCGAAATTGTCGGTTGACAGAGGCTCGTTCGTCAGGAACAGCATCAACGCCGATATCTTCTGGTTCGACCGCAGGATCAACAAACTCGGCAAACCCGTCGACAGGGAAGAATGGGATATGACTCCGCAAACTTACAACGCTTACTATAATCCTTCCAACAATGAAATCGTACTTCCAGCTGCAATATTCATAATTCCGGGCGTTCCGGATTCTCTTCTCGATGACGCTGTCGTTTATTCATACGCGGGCGCCTCGACAATCGGACACGAAATGACGCACGGTTTCGACGACCAGGGCCGACTGTACGATGCGAACGGAAATCTTTCAGATTGGTGGACCAAAGAGGATGCTCAGAGATTCGCTCAAAAGACGAAGCTCATGGTCGAGCAGTTCGACAATTACGTGGTCCTCGACAGCATGCACATCAACGGCAAAGCGACGCTGGGAGAAAACATCGCGGACCTCGGTGGCCTCGTTATCGGCTACGACGCCTTCAAGAAAACCGAAGAGTACAGGGGAGGCAAAAAGATCGATGGGTTGACGCCTGCGCAGCGATTCTGGCTGGGTTATGCATATTCCTGGCTCGGTCATTCCCGTGACCAGGCGCTTGCCCAACAGGTAATGACAGACGTTCATTCACCGAACTTCCTGCGTGTCGACGGGCCGCTGAGCGACATACCCGCGTTCTATGAGGCATTCGGCATTCACGAAGGTGACCCGATGTGGCGGCCGGCAGATAAACGAGTGAGGATCTGGTGAGGGCGAAAAAACGAGAAGAACCAGCGCAGAACGCTTCGTTCAATCCGGAAGCGTCGAGATTATTCAAGCAATTCAAGAAGCCTCATGATGTGCAGTTGTTTCTTAACAGTATCAAGTATAAATCGGAATCAGGCACGATTTCTCCGGGAGAGGTGGTTCGGCGAAGGGAGGCAAACTGCTTTGAGGGAGCTTTGTTCGCGGCGGCCGCATTGAGACTCCTCGGCCACAGGCCGGTCATTGTCGACATGATCGCGGTAAACGACGATGACCACGTCATTGCCGTCTTCAGGCAAAACGGACTCTACGGAGCCGTCGCGAAGTCGAACACGACACTCCTGCGTTTTCGTGAGCCGGTCTACCGGACATTGAGAGAGCTTGTGATGTCATATTTCGACTTCTATTGCAACGTTCTCGGCCAGAAGACGCTGCGGAGCTATTCTAATCCGGTCGACCTGTCGAGATTTGACACTCGGAATTGGATGACAACTACGGGTAATCTTGATTACATCGGAGATTACCTCAACGTTGTCAAGCACCATGAAGTCTTGCCGGTGCGCTACAGGCGCGTATTGAGCCGTGTCGAGAACGATCTCATCGCTGTTTGTTTCAGCGGCTCGATCGATGAAGGGCTCTTCAAGCCACGCGGGCAATAGTCCGGGTTCGCAGAGAGGCACTCTGCGGGAGCGTGATGCCGGAAGACTGCAAGGCTATTTGCAATTCCGTTTCTGACCGGATATTTTTCTTGGGTGCATGGGCGGTGTTGGCGGTCAAATCCAAAGCGGGCCCAGCCCGAGTCGTGCCCGCTTCCGCTATCAACGAACATAAAATCCGCATTTGACATTAAACAGGAAAGGGCAGGGGGTATGAAACACTTTGTGGTGATTACAGCGGCATGTCTTGTCCTCACGCTTGCTTTTCGTGCTGCGGACGAGAAGGGAGTGCAGGTGCTGAAGCAGCTTGGAGTTTCTGGGGAAGACGCGAAGGATTACGTGTGGCTGGATTTCAGTCATACGATATTTTCTTATCCGCGTACCGAGCAGATCCTGGCGCTCGCCAGGGGCGATCGACCGGCGATCGTCAGGCAAGTCGTAGAGTTCGCGAAAACGTATACTCAGGGCGAAGAATTCAGGAAACGTTACCAGACATTCCGCGAAGAAAAAAAACCGGAACCGCCCGAACCGCCCAAATCGATGACCGAGCTGCGCAATGAACAAAAGGAGCAATTACAGAAGAGTCTCAAGGAGATTGACGACAACCTGAAGAACGCCACGCCCGAACAGAAGAAGCAGTACCAACCTGTAATGGACGGATTGCGGGAGAGCATTAAGTCCCTCGACGATCCCAACAATCCAATGTACAGCAGGGATGTTGAGAAAGGGTATCAACAGGCTTACGAAAGTCAACTCGAGACATTCAGAAAAGATTCACTCGAATGGGCGAAGGAGTGGACCGCGGATCCCAAACCGATGCTCGCCCGCGCGCTGGACAAATTCCTTGAGATATCTGCCGATGTCGACTTCAGCGCCTCAATCGTGAAAAACGAAAATGGTATTGCTACGTTTGCAAATTCCGATTATGAGAGCAAACCCTCCGAATGGAAGCTCTGTTACAGAGCGGGGAAGGAGACGGTGGAAGCTGCGCGCGCAGCGGCAAAAGAGTGGCTGAAGGAATTGAAACCGGCAAAGTGAAGCGATTACATAAGGATGACGCGAGCCGATCAGGACTTTTATCAGTGCCGGGCGATCGATTTCTGGAATACTGGTTATCCCTGCCGTCCCTTAAAATCTCAAGGTGAAAACGGTCTCCTCGCCGGGGCTCGAACTAACGGCGATGTTCCCCTTGTGTGCACGCATGATCTGGCGCGAAAGGCTCAACCCGATCCCGGAGCCTTCTTTGCGCGTCGTGAAGAAGGGAATGAATATTTTCTCCTGCAGTTCTTCCGGGATTCCTTGTCCGTTGTCCGCGACGTGTATCAGGATTCCTCCCCGGCTGTCCGTTTTTGCGGACAGACGAATTCGCGGCGTCGATGTCTCCGTCAGAGCGCCGATGGAATTCATGACGAGGTTTATGA
>JAJYGB010000599.1 GCA_021785235.1 Bacteroidota bacterium | reverse complement strand
ACTTAGCTATCAACCCCATACCTACGCCCAACGCCTCGCGCGCCAGCAGTCCGAAACCATCTCCGCAGTAATTCCCTTCTTCACAAGCTATTTCTTCATGGAAGTGCTCCGCGGCGTGCAGGAAAAGGAATCCGAGTACGGCTACGACCTCGTCCTCTACGGCGTCGAACACGCCGATGAAGTGGAAAGCTACGTCGCCAAAGCGCTTCGGAGAGGAAAAGTCGACGGCATCCTATTCTTCTCAATGAAAATGCCGGACCGGGTTCTCGCTGATCTTAAAGAAAGCAACCTTCCTGTCGGCCTCGTGGACGCTGTCTCTCCCAGTTTCGATTCTATTTCTGTGGCCAACTCCGAAGGGGCGTACACTGCCACAACCCATCTGCTGGAGCTCGGGCATCGAAAGGTGGGGATGGTGAACGCACAGTCCATGAGCACGCCGGCGCTCGAACGCTTGCAGGGATATCGGCGCGCTTTGGAGGAGCAAGGCATACCGTACTCCGATTCGATTGTGAGGTGCGGGAAGAACACAAGGCACGATGGCTTCAACAGGGATTCCGGTTACGAGGCGATGCTGGATTTTATTGCGATGGGACCGGATATGCCAAATGCCTTTTTCATCTCGTCGGACATACAGGCCTTCGGAGCGATCGCGGCGCTGAATGAGAAAGGTCTCAGAGTTCCTGAAGACGTTGCGATGGTCGGGTTCGATGACATCGAGCTCGCGCGCCTCATGAGACTGACAACAATGCGTCAGCCGATGTTCCAGATGGGGGTACTCGCGATCGAGCGCCTCGTGGCGAGGATGTCACGCCCCGAGATGGAGATACTTCACACGACATTTTCTCCAACGCTAATAGTGAGAGAGAGTTGCGGCGCTCTCATGACCTCCGAAGGAACTCCTTCGGAAAAATCAAGACTGAGGTAAAGCATGCGAAGACTTACCAGTTTGATGATCGTACTACTGTTCTCACTCGAAGCTCTCGCCGGGGATACGGGAAAATTGGCCGGCACGGTCGTGGACGCGGTCACCAAAGAGCCGCTTATCGGCGCGAGCATACTTGTTGTCGGAACATCGATGGGCGCCGCGACCGACATGGAGGGTCGTTTCGTCATCCTGAATGTCTCTCCCGGCTCTTACATGCTTCGCGCTTCCGCAGTTGGATACCGACCGGTGGAGATCAAGGACAACCGCGTTTCGATCGACCTTACGACGACTGTCGACTTCCAATTATCTGAATCGGCTGTGACGACGGAGGCCGTCATTATCACGGCTGAGCGTCCTCTCGTGAGGAAAGACCTCACCGCTTCCACTGCCGTCGTGGACAGCAAGGAGATCCAGGCGCTTCCCGTCACGAGTTTTCAGGATGTCCTTCAGTTGCAGGCAGGCATCTACGTCGACAGGAACGGTGACCTGCATTCAAGGGGCGGCCGCTCAGGTGAAGTCCTGTACATGATCGACGGCATACCCGTGACTGATGCTTATAACGGAAAGAGCGTCGTCGATGTCAACACCAATTCAATACAGGAGATGCAGGTCGTGACCGGGGCGTACAACGCTGAGTACGGACAGGCGATGAGCGGGATCGTAAATATAGCCACAAAATCCGGCGGTGACGCTTTCCACGGAATGTTTACCGCTTACAGCGGAGGCTACGTAACCAGCAACTCGAACGTCTTCACCGGTCTGCAGAGGACAAATCCAATCAACACCAGTTGGCTTGAAGGATCGCTCGACGGCCCGATAGCTCGAGACAAACTCTTCTTTTATGTCGACGCCAGGTACCGTTACGACGACGGCTACGAGTACGGCATCAGGAAATTCAACACATATGACATAAGCGACACGCGCGCGCCGAGCCCCGCCGACTGGATAATCCAGGAAACCGGCAATGGAAAACTTGTTTCGATGAACCCCTACATGGAAATTTTCGGGCAAGGGAAGATCACTTATAAGATTACGCCGGAAGTCCAGCTGGCATACAATTTTATGCTCGACAACAGCAGGGGAAAGAATTTCGACTGGAACTATAAATATAACCCAGACGGACTATTGAGCAGGTTCGACAAGGGCTATATGAACACTCTCAGTCTTACCCAGACACTGAGCGCTACGACATTTTATACGCTCGGGCTGTCTTACTATTTCAAAGACTACAGGGAGTATCTCGATCAGAGCCCACTTGCACTGTCCGATCTCTTTTCAAGGCAGGATCCGTTCGACCAACAATATGTCCACACATCCTTGCTGGTCCAGCCCGAGGCGACATTTTATTCGGGCGGGACAAACATGGCGCATAACATTCACAGCACCGACACGTACGTGGCGAAGTTCGATATAACCAGTCAGGTTACTCCGACGCATATGGTGAAAGTGGGCCTGGAAGCCGACCAGTATCAGATATTTCTTCACAATATCAATCTCCAGATGTCACCCATCGATATCAACCGAGACCCGGTTGTCGATGGAAATCCGTACTTGATAGGTCCAGTGGTGATCCCTCCACTCTCGAACCAGAGCAACCAGATGTACTTGCACAGGCCGCAGCTCTTCTCGGCATATGCCCAGGACAAGATGGAGTTCAAGTCGCTGATAGTGAACGTCGGCGTGCGCTTGGATTACTTTCGACCGGATGGCCAGGTCCTCGCCGATCCTTCCGATCCGAACATTTATGTCCCTTTGAAACCGGAAAACCAGGACAGCATCGTGGCGCCAGGCGGGACGGCTGCAGATGCGGTCGCTGCGAGAATGAAGTACTGGTACAAGAACGCAAGCAACAAATGGCAGCTCAGTCCGAGGCTTGGTGTGTCTTTTCCGATTACCGACAGGGGAATCGTGCATTTCTCGTACGGCCTCTTCTTCCAGATGCCGTCCTTCGACCGGCTGTACGAGAACCCCGGATATAAGCTCAACGTCACAGGCGGCAGCACAGATCTCGGCGTGATAGGGAATCCTAATCTGAATCCCGAGGAAACCACAAAAGGAGAGCTGGGGCTTCAGCAGCAGCTGACTGAAGACATCGCGATGGACATAACGGCTTACTTCAACGACATAAGGAATCTGGCCGGAACTCTCAACGAAATAGAGTACGTCTATGGCGGATCTGCAATCTACAGTAAATACGTCAACACAGATTTCGCATACATACGGGGAATCGTGCTGTCGTTCAACAAGCGTTTTACG
>JAJYGB010000383.1 GCA_021785235.1 Bacteroidota bacterium | reverse complement strand
CGAAAACATGAGCACGACCTTCTCCGCGCCGCTCTTCTGGTAGAATCTCAACATTGCCGCGGCGATTCGCAGGCCGTTCTTCCCCGCGAAGATTTTTTCAAG
Source organism: Bacteroidota bacterium (assembly GCA_021785235.1). Next base: position 3,085 of record JAJYGB010000383.1, on the reverse strand, counting down.
AATGAACCGCTTCGCACTGAAACCTTTCTCCCCCGATTCGATGAATATTCTGGCCGATTCGACCAGCTCGCCGTATTTCACCCCGGCAGGACATGCCGTCTGGCAAGCCTGGCAGTCGAGACAGAATTCCATTTCGTATTTGAACGTCTCAGACACGGGTAACGTCCCATCCATTACACTCTTCATGAGCCGGATCCGTCCACGTGGTGAGCTTCTCTCCAATCCAGTGAGGGCGTATGTCGGACATACCGGCAGGCACAACCCGCAGTGCATGCACTGCGTCAGCAGGTCGTCGGAAATTTCTGTCATCCGTCTTTCTCCATCTGTAAACACCGAATGACAGACTTTTTGTAAGGATTGCTTGCTGTCATCAGAAATAAGCCTCGGAGGGATTGTCCATCTTCGCCGTCATCCTTTCGATTTGCTCCCTGCTCTTCGGCAGCGCCCCTTCGCAGCGCGGACTTACAGAGATAATCTTGCCCGGATTCAGCACGAAATTGGGATCGAGCATCTCCTTTGTCGTCCTCATGAGCCTGATGAACGGCGTGTTGTAAAGCGATTCGAGGAATTTCTTCTTCGCGAGGCCAACGCCGTGCTCGCCCGTTATTGTCCCGCCGAGGTCGACCGCCTTCCGGAATATCTCCTCAAAGGCCGCTTCGGTACGTTTTATTTCCGCTTTATCCCGCTCATCGGTCAGACCCGTCGGATGGAGGTTGCCATCTCCGGCGTGTCCGAAAGTACCGATCTGTATATCGTGTTTCCTTGCCGTCCCGTTGATAAAGTCGACCATCGTCGTCAGCTCGCTCCTTGGAACTGTCGCGTCTTCGAGTATCGTTGTCGGCCTTATCCTCGCGAGCGCGGTGAAAGCCGACTTCCTGGCCGCCTTGAGTTTCGTGCTTTCCGCCTCGTCCCTGGCGACGCGAACGCTTTTCGCGCCGGACTTCCTGCAGACGGCTTCAATTGCCGCGGAATCTTCTTCAACCGCGGACCGCGGCCCGTCGACTTCCACGAGAAGTATCGCGCCGGTATTCGTGTCGAGTCCGAGATGTGTAAAATCCTCGACCGCGCGTATGGTCGGGTTGTCGAGAAACTCCAGCATTGCCGGCGATATCCTCGCGGCAGTTATTGCCGACACAGTCTCGGCGGCGCCGGCTATGGAATCATAGAAAGCGAGAAGAGTCTTGCTCGCCTTTGGAAGGGGAATGAGTTTCAACAGTATCTTCGTAAAAATCCCGAGCGTGCCTTCAGACCCAATCAGCACATCCTTGAGATTATATCCCGCGACGTCCTTCATATTCTTCCCGCCGATGCGCATCACGTCGCCGTTCGGGAGAACGACCTCGAATCCGAGGACGTAATTCTTGGTGACGCCGTACTTCAATCCTCGCAGGCCACCGGCGTTCTCGGCAACGTTTCCGCCGAGCGTGCAAATCTGGGAACTGCCGGGATCGGGAGGATAGAAGAGTCCCTGCGACTCGACAAACGACTGGAATTTTCCGGTAATCACGCCTGGCTCGACCCAGGCCGTGAGATTATTCTTGTCGAGCTCGATGACTTTGTCCCACCGGTTCATGAGGAGAACGACCGAATTCTCCGATGGTATCGATCCTCCGCTCAGGCCGCTTCCGGAGCCGCGCGGCACGATGGAGAACTTCTCCTCGTTCGCGAGTTTCATGAGCTGGCTCAGCTGATCGACAGACGCGGGGATCGCGATAAGTTCGGGGAGCGAGCTGAGAAGCGGCGTTCCGTCGTAGGAATAAGCGATCCTGTCCTCCGTGGAATCGAGGATACTGACCTTCCCGAAAATTTCTCTCAGCTTCTTCTTCGCGGTATCACTTATCATATGCACTCCCTTATTAAATTTAAACACAAGAGGCACAGAGTTCACAGAGGAAAATGAAGCCTCGTTAAGCCTCGCGCCATTTCACCGGGTGTTAGCCTATGCCTTGACACTCCCATCAGGCGGCGTTACTCTTTTGTATATTTTCATACTATTGTGGAGCAATGGGTGATAACTGACAGAAAAAGGCTTGCGGATAGAGTCGTCAGCGCAGCGGTTATTACAATGTTTCTTTCGGGATGCAGATCTTCGCCTGTGAGTCCGAGTTCAGGAACAGACATGAATGTGAGCTACAACATTCCGAACCGCTCGCATGTCACGTTGACGGTCAGCAACAGTTACCATACTATTATGAGCACGTTGGTAGATACGACCGAGAATGCCGGCAGCTATAGAATTACCTGGAGCACGGCTGCTTATCCATCCGGCGTTTACTTCTACAGATTCATCGCAATCCCCGAATCAGGCGGAGCCGTCATGGATATTAGCAAGAAATTCATCGTGAGCGGATGATGCGAGTCAAGATTGCGTTTGTGGTGTTCACTATATTTGCGACTTCACTCCCCTCGTCTGTCAAATCGCAAACACGCTTCCACGCTGCAGCTCAAGTTGTCGGCGGCGTGTATGCCTTCAATTCGGAAAACGAGCTGCCGCTCCTTCAAAGCGGCAAACTTACCTATCTCTATGGAGTAAATACTTCAATAGGCATATCCCTCGGTAACAGACGCGAACTCGCTTTTGACTTTCAGTATGACGTGTGCCATGCGAACCACCCCATGGTATTCTACTATTCATTTGGCGGGCCCGGAACGGTAAGCAGCTTCGACGGAAGAGTCGCACTCTATGAGCTCTCCTCAGATATCGGACTAAGATATGATTGCAATAAATGGCTGCAACTGGGACTGGGACCTTCTTTCGCCACGGACAGTCGGACGGTCGATATACCATATGGAAGTATAGAAGATAGAGTGAACTCCTACTGTCTTGGTGCGCACGGTGTTGCGACAGCAAGAGTACCTTTCAACAAGAACTACGGCGGAGGGTTCTATTGGTATTACTCGCTCAAGCTTCGCTATCTTCACTCGCTATTCTTCGATTCGCGCGGACGAGACCTAAGAAATTACAGCCAATCATTTCTTACTACTTCCCTGGCGGCAGGTATAGGCTACGCATTTTGATTACCTGGCCCGAAACCTGATCGGACAAACGGTTGAAACGGTCCGGTCGCCCCTCTTCCCTATGCGC
>JAJYGB010000518.1 GCA_021785235.1 Bacteroidota bacterium | reverse complement strand
GGGTGACGGCGGTAATGGGTGTGTGAGTTTCAGACGTGAGAAATTCGTGCCGCGCGGCGGGCCCGATGGTGGGAACGGCGGAAGGGGAGGGAGTATCATACTCGTTTCCGACAGGAGCCTGACGACCCTTCTCGATTTCCATTATCGCGCCTCGTTCAAGGCGAACCGTGGTCAGCACGGGCAGGGCTCGAATAAGTTCGGAAGGGGTGCCGACGACCTTATAATAAAACTCCCCACCGGAACACTTGTTATGAATGCCGAAACGGAAGAGACGATCGTGGATATGGTAGAAGACGGTCAGGAATTCGTCGTGGCCAGGGGCGGACGGGGAGGCAGGGGCAACGCCGAATTTGCCACGGCTACCGACCGCGCTCCAAGACGCGCGGATCTCGGAGAGCTCGGTGAGGAAGGGACGTTGAAGCTCGAGCTCAAACTTCTCGCCGATATCGGCCTCGTAGGTTTCCCTAACGCAGGCAAGTCGACACTCCTTTCAGTAATATCTGCTGCCAAGCCGAAGATCGCAGACTATCCTTTCACAACACTCGCCCCTATTCTCGGAATTGCCAAGTTCAAAGACCGATCATTCGTCGTCGCCGATATGCCGGGGTTGATCGAAGGTGCGAGTCAGGGAAAGGGATTGGGGATTTCGTTTCTCAAGCATATCGAGAGAACAAAGGCCATTGCCGTTTTGATCGAATCCATGTCGCCCGACCCTAAGAATGATTTGGACAAGCTTATGGAGGAGATGCGCCTTCACAGCCAGGAACTTCCGAAGAAGGTGAAGATGGTAGTTTTCACGAAGACAGATCTTGTAGACCAGGCCGGCATAAAATCACTTTCGAAAATAAAATTGCCCGGCAAATTGAAGAAACATTACATTAGCGCGGTCACCGGAACCGGAATTGAAGAGTTGCTTGAGATGTTCTGGGGCGCCTTGAAAAGGTAAGACACTTTCGGCCTTAATTTCCCCCTAATCCAACCTGTTTCAGTCTCCACCCGAAGATAGAAGTGGCTCAATTTGTAAGAAATATCTCGCAAAGAAAGGCATGAAATTCTTTCCCCTTTGCGGTCGTTGCGGCTTTGCGAGAAAAAGAATCCTCAGACTGAGCCAGTACCCGAAGATAGGTTATCTTGACTTTGGAGCCCACCAAAGATAAATTTCGGTTGCAGCAAGTTAGAGCTATCCCAGTCTGCACCACGCGTTCGGGCTTCAAAAAGTACCCACCTGTCACATCTTCCCGTTCAATCTGATCCAGTACAGAATGAACGCGGGCTCTCAAGAGATTCAAGCGGAAGTAGTTCTCGATTAAACCTGTTAGAAAGCAAGGAGGCCGCGAAATTATGGCTGCCGCAAGTGCCACTGATATGTGGAGAGAGCGCGGCTCTCCCTCTGTTCCCTGCTCGAAACAGTCCGCTTACCTTGCACCGGCAGCCGGGAGGGATCAGCGACTCCTCTCACCCTTCTTCGATTCGATTTCAGGTTCGTATTCATCCTTCCTCCGGTCGTACTTTCCAATGGTGGAGAGTACGTTTACTTCGGCGGGACAAATAAGAAATCCGCGTGGCAGAGTGGGCGTGGCCTTACGTGTCAAATGGTCAGCCACGCTGTCACTGAGAGAAAGGGGGTTGTATGTCTATCGATCATGAATACGCCTCCCTGGACGGGCAAGCCAAAGAGCGGATCAGCAGGCTCCAGGTTGCATTGGGTCGCGTCAATCAGGCTCTGTTGAGGACAGAATCTAAGGAGGACATGTTCAAGACGATCTGCGACATAATGGTGCACTATGCTGGATATCATATAGCCTGGATCGGCTGGCTAAATGCTCAGACTCACATAGTTGTTCCCGCGGCGTCGTCGGGCGAATTCGCGGCAGAGTATCTTAAAATGATCAGGGTGACCGCGGATGGCGGAGAAATGGGGCAGGGGCCCACAGGTGCGGCAATCCGTGAGGGGGGCATTTTTGTTTGCAACAGTCTCCTGACAGATTCACGCACACGACCGTGGCACGACGCAGCGAGGAAAACGGGGATACGCTCGTCGGCGGCTTTCCCGTTCAGATGTAAGGGCGGAACAGTCTGCGGAACACTCAACGTTTATTCCGAGGATCTCGACGCGTTTCAAGCGACCGCCGTGGCACTTCTCGAGCAAATCGTCGCGGACTTATCATTTCGCCTGTCTCAACTGGAGAATAAACCGGAAGACGAAAAGCCAAAGACTGGGATGGGTGAGAAGAAGGAGATGTTCAGGAAATTTGTGGACTCGGCCGGCGAAGTGTTCTGGATAATGAATATACAGCCCGAATTGATACTTTATGTTAATCCTGCGTTCGAGCATATCTGGGGAAGATCGGTCGCTGAGCTTTACAGGAACCCGCGGTTATGGATGGACTCGATCCACATTGACGATCGGCCGCGCATAATGGAAGCCTTCTCCAATTGGATTCAGAAGGTTCCCGGTTCCGTGTACGATGTCGAGTACCGCATCGTCAGGCCCGATGGAAATATCAGGTGGATATCCGACATGGGATTTGCACTCCTTCAGGAGGATGGGCCGGGATCAAGCGTGGCAGGAATCGCGGCAGATATAACCGGTCGTAAGATCGCGGAAGAGAATCTGGAGGGGTCGCGCCAGAGGTACAAGAGCATACTCGACAACATGATGGAGGGATGCATGATAATAGGTTTCGACTGGGCGTATATTTACGTGAATGACGCTGCCGCCCGCCATGGCTATCAGGAGAGGCGGAACCTTATCGGGCGCACCATGATGTCTGTATACCCGGGAGTTGAAAAGTCCGCGGTATTCGCCAGGTACATGCAATGCATGGAGGAAAGGGTACCACAGAGGTTTGAATCGAGTTACACGTTTGATGACGGAACTTCGAAGTGGTATGAATTCAGGGTCGCGCCGGTACCAGAGGGTATTTTTGTGTTGTCTCTGGATATTACGGAACGTGTGCGCGCGGACAGTGCGCCCGATAGCTAAGGAGAAGAAATGAAATTTGTCGACGGTGTGTCAATGAAGATGAAACTTATTGTGGGGTTCGGTGCGATTGTCCTCCTCCTTGTCACAGTTATCACGACTGCTTACGTCGCGCTCCAGGAATCACAAGTGACACAGAGAAGGATGCTTGAAGAGAACTTCGGAAATCTCTATGATCTTCCCACTCTTAGGTCGAATATAAACGCAGAGAGGC
>JAJYGB010000507.1 GCA_021785235.1 Bacteroidota bacterium | reverse complement strand
TTCCCATTGACCACCTGCTTCGACGAAACACTCCCGTTTTCAGCCAACTCCTCCCTCCTATGTCGGATTTCAGGGGTAGCCGCTTGACGAATCGCCGCAAAGCAAACCGTCCAACCAGTTGAGTAGATCCCGGCGAACGGAAGAAAGGAGATAAACGAGAATATGAAGCCGGCGACAGTCGAGTCCGTTTGGGAATTCTCGTAATTGGGGCCTGGCCCGGTCTTTTTACACTCTGCTCTGGCCGGCAGGTGGATTTTCAATCTGCGGTCCACAAAACCTACGGACTTGAAATCATGTTAGTCGGAAGCGTTCGTAGCAAACCGCACGGCAAATGAAAGGGGGATCTATCCGATCGTGAACACCTTCGACTTGAAATACCCGAGGGTTTTTTTCAAACCTTCTATTCTTGGCACATTAGGTTCCCATCCCAAAACTTGCCTGGCCCTCGATATATCGGGCTGCCTGACCTTCGGATCATCCTGCGGGAGGGGTTTAAAACTGATCTTGCTCTTGCTACCGGTAAGTTTGATAATCTCCTCGGCGAACTGGAGAATAGTAATCTCGTCTGGATTCCCTATGTTCACCGGTTCAGTGTAACTCGACCTGAGGAGTCGAACTACCCCCTCGACCAGATCATCAACGTAGCAGAAGCTTCGGGTCTGCGTACCGTCCCCAAATGCAGTCAAGTCTTCCCCCATCAACGCCTGCTTCATGAACGCAGGCAGCACCCTGCCGTCATCCAGTCTCATTCTCGGTCCGAAGGTGTTAAATATCCTGACAATCCGAGTATCGAGACCATGATAACGGTGGTATGCCATGGTGATTGCTTCGCCGAACCGTTTCGCTTCATCATAAACTCCCCTGACGCCTATAGGATTGACATTCCCCCAGTACTCTTCACGCTGCGGGTGCATTAGTGGATCTCCATATACTTCGCTCGTCGATGCAAGCAAGAAACGTGCGCCCTTGGCTTTGGCAAAACCCAGCGCTTTGTGTGTGCCGAGCGATCCGACTTTCAGCGTCTGTATCGGTAGTTTCAGGTAATCGATTGGCGACGCCGGACTAGCGAAGTGAAGTACGGCGTCAACCTTACCTTCGACATAGATGAAATCTGTAACGTTATATTGTATGAACCTAAATCTTGGGTTTCCGAAAAGATGCGCGATGTTGTCCGGACTCCCCGTCAGGAAGTTGTCCATGCAGACGACCTCGTCGCCTTCGGTAACAAAGCGCTCACATAGATGAGAGCCGATAAATCCGGCACCGCCGGTGATTAATATCCTAGCCATTATTTAGTCCTATATTGTGGATAGTATGCAGTTCGTGGTATGTAGTAGGTAGTAAAGCATATCGTGCTTTGGTCAGTGACAAAACTCGCCGGGTTGGCTAATCATGCTGTCCAACCTATTGTTCACCTGATCGTATCTCTCACTCAGGTGGAGCTTTCTCTCTTTGTGCAAGTACCCTTGGTCTGCCGCAGGATAAGTCCAGATACCGGTTTCGCCGGCTTCTGCGGCAGAATCCACGAGTTTGCTCAGGAAAGAGTTGGGGTATCTTCTTCTGTACCATGACACAACTATATTTGCTGAAACCGAGCGCGCTGACCTGCGCACCCGGTCGGTGAGATAGTACTTCTCTTCCCTCGGAAAACATTTTGTCACTTCGAATATTTCCAGGGAGAGATTGTAAGAGAGTTGAAAGACTTTAAGGTCCCTAAAACTTTTATTTTCACCTTCACCGTTTATTCTCTTTTTGCCTCCTGCTTTCATTTTACTCGCTGTTTACTGCATACCCTCTACTCCCTAATGTCTCTATTTCCTTCCTATCCCGTAGTATTCGAATCCCATCTCGCGGACCTTCTCGGGTTTGTACAGGTTCCGTCCATCGAAGATGACATGCTGCCTCATAAGCTTCTTCATTTTTTGATAATCTGGTTCGCGGAATTCCTGCCATTCGGTGACGAGTATTAGTCCATCTGCGTCTTTCAAGGCTTCGTACTGATCATTTGTGAATTTTACTCTACTGCCTCCACTCCCAGCTTTCTTTCCAGACGGTTTCGCTTTTCCCTGATTAAGCAGCTTAACTGCATTTTCGGTTGAGACGGGATCAAAAGCTGCAACCGAAGAGCCTGCTTCGAGAAGTTGATCGATGATTACAAGGGACGGTGCCTCGCGCATGTCATCCGTCTTCGGCTTGAAGGAAAGTCCCCAAAGGGCAAAATGCTTGTTGCTGAGTTTGTCGCCGAAATGGCTCCTCACCTTCTCGAATATCAGTTTCTTTTGTTCGTCGTTGACTTCGTTGACCGCGGTCACGACCTTCGTCACGACGCCTTCTTCCTCACCGATCTTGATCAAAGCTTTCACATCCTTCGGGAAGCAACTGCCGCCCCATCCGATTCCGGGGAAAAGGAACTTCGGTCCTATACGGGCGTCGTACCCGATCGCAACTCTGACTTTATCGACGTCTGCATTTACTTTTTCGCAAAGCCGCGCGATCTCGTTCATGAAAGATATTCTCGTCGCGAGGAAAGCGTTCGCCGCATATTTGACCATCTCCGCACTCCGGTTCTCCATAATGAGAATCGGTGCTCCTGTGCGTATGAAGGGCTCGTATAGCTGTTGCAGAATCTCGACTCCCCTAGAGTCCTCGACACCGACAACGACCCTGTCGGGAAACATGAAATCCTGGATGGCGTTTCCCTCCTTTAAAAATTCGGGGTTGGACGCGACGATGAAATCTGTCCTCTTGTACTTCTTGAAGATGCCCCTGATCTTGTCGGCGGTACCGACGGGGACGGTGCTCTTGGTAACCACGATCTTCTCTCCCGCCGTCAGCTTTGCAATGTCTTCCGCGACCGAAAGGACATAACGCAAGTCCGCGCTGCCGTCAGCGCCCGGGGGAGTTGGCAAGCATAGGAATATTACATCCGAATTCTCAGAAGCCTCTTTTAGAGATAAAGTGAATACGAGCCTCTTTGCTTTGAGGTTCTTCTCAAGCATCGCATCAAGACCAGGTTCGTATATCGGTGAACGCCCCTTTTTGAGCTGAGTAATCTTCTTGAGATCTACGTCCATACATGTGACTTGATTGCCCGTTTCGGCGAAACAAGTCCCTGTGACTAAACCTACATAACCGGTGCCAATCACAGAAATCCTCATAAACTAATCCTCTTCGATTTTCAAGTGCAATTTAAATTCTTCATGCCAGAATTTCAGCGCCAGCGGATGTCATGGTTGAGAAGCGAACTACGATCAGTTTCTTTGTCCTCGTCCCTCCCCGACCATGGAACAAGTTAGTTAGTCCATTGGTTTCTCTCAAGTGTGACGTTAAGACCGGATCCAAATATTATCCGATAGCTATTTAAAAAAACCTGAGGGATGAAGGAAAAGTTTCATGCAGGTCAACTGAAGAATGATCATGCACCGTCGGGGCCCCGGGGCTGCAAAAAATTACGTTTTGTCAATCGGCACCAGGATGCATGCGCCGCCGCGCGTACTGGTTTTTAACCGCTTCGCCTCTTAGGAGTTCAGCACCTCGCGCACCTTCTTTGCCAGAGAATATGGAGTGAAAGGCTTTGGAAGGAATGATACACCTTCTTCCAGTACTCCCCTATGGGCGATAACGTTTCCCGTATAACCTGACATGAAGAGAGTACGGATACCCGGTATGATCGATCCAATCTTGTCCCGAAGCTCCTTACCATTCATGACAGGCATTACTACATCGGTAAGAAGCAAATGAATTTCACTCTGGTATTCCTGGCAGATGATCATGGCCTCGCCTGGACTCAGAGCAGTGATGACTTTGTACCCGTAGGATTCGAGACTCCTCTTTGCTAATTCGAGGAGATCCGCCTGGTCTTCGACAACGAGTATGGTCTCGTGACCGTTGACATCCTCCGACTCGGGTACTGATTCCTCCTTGTCGAGTTCGCCATAATAGCGCGGAAAGTAGATCTTGAAAGTCGTACCGGCGCCGACCTCGCTGTACACATTTATGTTTGCCTGGTTTTGCTTCACTATACCGTAGACGGTAGAAAGTCCGAGACCGGTACCCTGGCCTTTCGGTTTTGTGGTAAAAAAAGGCTCGAAAATCTTCTCCAACGTCTCCCTATCCATACCTCTTCCGGTGTCGGAGAAACTCAACTGGACATATTCGCCTGGAGCGAATCCGACCTGACCATTTGAGTACGTTTCACCAACTGTAAGGTTTGAAGTCTCGATCGTTACCGATCCGACATCCACTATGGCGTCTCTTGCATTTGAAGCGAGATTTATCAGAATCTGGTCGAATTGAGTTGGGTCGATCTTGATATTCCAGATTCCATTGTCCGGATAGAACGAGAGTTCGATATCCTCGCCCAGCATTTTCTTTGTCATCTCAAAAACGGATCTTATAGCCTGGTTAAGGTTCAGGGGTTTAGGTGAAACGATGTCGCGTCGCGCGAATGCAAGGAGCTGCTTGGTAAGATCGGCGCCGCGCTTGGCTGCACCGTAGATCATATCTGAGTACCGATGCAGCGGATCTTGCTTTCAAATTTTCCTGTTAATCAGCTCGGCATATCCCATTATTACTCCGAGCATATTATTATAGTCGTGAGCGACGCCGCCCGCGAGCCTTCCGATCCCTTCCATCTTCTGCACCTGGGCCAAATGTTCTTCAAGCTTCTTTCTTTCGGTGATGTCGTAAGCAGATGCTATAATTGCAGGCTTGCCTTCGTATTCTATACCCCCTCCACTGAAGTCGATCCATATTGCGTTACCGGACTTAGTGAGTATTTGGAATTCGTAATGCTTGCTCACATTGTCGCCATTCAGACGTTCGGACGATCGCTTCATAACGAAGTCCCGGAACTCCGGGTGAACAATTTCTGCAACACTAAGACGTGAAATCTCCTCGAAAGTATATCCGGTCATTTCAAGTGCGGCAGGATTCGCATAGAGAATGTGGCTGCCGTCGTGGATCCAGATGGCCGCGGACGATCCTTCAACAAGTCCCCGGAATTTTTCCTCACTCTGCCGAAGTTCCTCTCTTTCTCTCCTTCGTCCCGTAATATCCTCGTACGACCCAAGGACGCCGATGACTTCGCCCTCAGGATCCCTGAGAGGTACCTTGCTCGCGCGCAGCCAATGCACTCCGTCCGGAAAAACCCGGGGTTCCTCAAAGTTCAACTTGCCCTTTCCGGTTCTGATGATTTCTCTATCGTCCGCACGATAGCGTTCCGCCTGATCCCGCCATCCCATCTGGAAATCGTTCTTTCCTTTTATCTCATCCGGTGAATTGAAACCAGAGTCAATAGCGAACGGCAAGTTGCATCCGACGTAGTTGCTCTCCTTGTCTTTCCAGAAAACACGTACCGGTACGGTATCGATCACGTCTTTTAGCATCCCTTCGGATTTGTGAAGAGCTTCTTCCGCACGTTTCCATTCCGTTATGTCCTGAATCGTGCCGAACATCTTCAGGGGAGTTCCACTATCGTCGAATTCGAGTGTTCCGAGACCGTGAACCCATAGTTCCTTCCCGTCGTACTTCCGTCGTATTCTGTATTCCCTGTCGAATTCCTTCTTGTTTGTCAAAACGTCGTTAGCAAAGTATGACCTCATTGCCTCGCGATCGTCCTGGTGGACAAGATCGAGCCAGCCATCAACAGTACGCTTGAATTTGTCGTCGATCCCAAAGAGTTCGTCGAGCATTTCAGAGCTACTCCATTCCCCCGTCCTGGTATCGAAGATGTAATGACCAACTCGGGTGACTCTTTCGGACTGCTTCAGCCGAAGTTCGCTCTCCCTCAGCGCCCTCTCCGCTTCCCTTTCTTTTGTCTGGTCTCTAAAAATCAGAACTACACCGATTACGTTTCCTTTATCATCGTGGATAGGAGCCCCGCTATCTGCTATAGGGTATCGGGCACCGTTTCGCGAGACCAGGACAGTATGATTTGCCAGCCCTATGACTACGCCGTCATGAAGGACGCGATCCGCTGGGCTCTCAACTTCATCGCCGGTATCTTCATTGAGAATATGGCACACATCCACAAGCCGCTTTGAGACAGCTTCCGCCTCCGACCATCCTGTGAGAAGTTCCGCAACAGGATTCATTTGCCGTATGGAACCCTTCACGTCGGTGGTTATCACGGCGTCGCCCATACTGTATAGAGTTGCCCTGAACTCCCCCTGTATTGCGCTCCTTTCTACTTCAGCTCGGTATAATTCACGATATGTGACAGCTTGTCGGTGCCTGAACGCATAGGCAGTAGCAGACACCGATGCAATTATTAACAGCAAAATGAGCAGGACTACAACACCGCCCCTGTAATATGCCGCTCCGGTTATTTCACGTTCATTCAACTTAGCAGCAATGAACCACGGAGTATTGGGGACCGCATGCAAATACGCGATTACGCTATTGCCTGCGTAGTCCCTCCCCTTAAATATCCCTGAGTGCCCGTTGACTGCCTGAGCTTCCGGAGATGATCGAGAGTAAAGCGCGACTCGGACGGCAAAGATATTCGATTTCTTTAACCGAAGCGGAGTCAGACACAATGCACTGTCCCCGTCTTTCTCCACCAAAAAAAAGATTCTGCCGTTTCGCTCGGTATCGGCCATAAGCTCATAACGGGGAAGAGGAACCGATCCGCGTCGGTCCGCATCATCATTACGCCTTCCAGCCGACCAGCTTCGCTGAAAATTGCATTCATGGCGTCCACATGCATCCTGCCGTCATCCGTACGAAACAGATCGGTTAGAACCGGCATGCGCTACGTGATGGTCGCAGCAACGTCAGGAAACTCAGAAGAGTCGATCGTAGATGGAGTGCTTCCGTCATCGATCAGGGTACGCCCATCCGGACTGATAACGAAGGCGGCACTGTATAGCCCCAATTCCCCCTCTAGCCGTAGACGCCTGATAATCGGCTCTCGAAATTCCGAGCGACCTGCCGATGAAAAAAATTTTGTCAATGCGGACTTGACCAGAGGACTTTGTGAAAGCTCAAGCACGTCTGCGAGACGCTCAATGCGCCAACTTTCAATTTCCTTTTCTTTCAATTCTGCTATCGCTCGGATAGAGTCGTACCTTTCAGCGCGCACCTTCCTCATTTCCTGCCGGAGGAATGAGACAGCAAACCCCAATAAGAAGATGCCGACAACCAACGAGATAGGCACCCATAGCCTTGTGGAGATAGCGGTCCTCCGGTCCGATCCATCCATGTCCTAGACCTCCAGTTTTGTCCGTTAGAATGCTTGATGGTTATACTGAACGGACACTTATCGTCGAAGTAAGAATATCACTCTATATGAGATGGAAAAGATTTTACCGCTAAAGGGATCAATATGATTCCATCTGAAACTCGCTCGCGTGGAAATATAATGAGTCGATATGCCATGTTCCAGCATGGATGCATCGGGTGAGCATGAATCGCACCAGGGTTGATCCGGAAACCAGCCAGTCTTATATTTAGACTCATTGGTTCAAATAACAGAATATTGGTTCAAGAAATGTCAAGAAAAGAACGGGAAACGGAATTCAGACGAAGGGCTATAGTCGAAGCTGCGCGGGAAGTCTTCTCCGAGAAAGGTTTCGACGGGACGACCATAGACAACGTGGCAGCCAAATCGGAATTTGCCAAGGCTACTCTCTACAAATTCTTCCGTACGAAGGAAGAGCTGTACATGAGCGTCGTGGAGAATGTCTTCACGGAGATCAACGAAATCGCGGAGGGTGCGATGAACGAAGATCTCCCGGTGAGAGAGAAGTTCGCTCTCTTCATCCATCGGCTCATAACTCATTTCTCGGACCATGCGGATTTTTTCCGGCTACTCATGAGAGAAGTCGGACGTGTCAACATGGCCGGGTGGAAGGGGAGCCCTCACGCCCTGATCCATGAGAAGCTTAACGAGATCCTTGCGCGCGAGCTTGAACGCGGCATAAAGAACAAAGAGGTGCGAAAGATCGACACGCTTCGCGCAGGCCAGGTATTCAACCACATGGTTTATGCTTACCACATGAACAACCTCTTCTATGAACACGACGAGAAAATGAAGAAGGAGGCTGTGGACTTCCTGGTCACGGTGTTTTTCGACGGCATCGGAACGGGAGCGAAGAAGAAATGAAAAAGAAGTACGTTGTCAGCGGAGCCCTCGCAGGAATAGTAGTAATCTATTTCGTTTTCCATTCCCTGTTTGTTCATGAGAAGGTTAAGGTAAGTGAGGTGCGTCGCGGAAATCTCGTGACCGTCGTATATGCCACGGGAAACGTCAGTGCGGATTCAACTGCCACACTTCGGTCCGAGGCTGGCGGGGTCGTCACGCATGTCGGAGTTAACGAAGGAACCACCGTGAAACGCGGAGAGCTTCTTCTCAAGACGGACGACAGCGACGATCTTCTTCGCGTCGAGCAGGCCGCGGCAAACCTGGAGTCCGCGCAGATTGATCTTCAGGACAAACTTCAGAATCTCGGTCGAATACAGGCGCTGTTCAAGAGCGGAAGCGCGACTCAGAAACAACTGGATGACGCTCAAACCATTGCGAACCTGGCAAAGGTGTCGGTTCAACAGAACAAGATAGCCCTGGGCATAGCGAAAGAACAGTTGTCGAAGACCAGGGTCACTGCTCCTTTTTCGGGCGTCATCATTTCCACCAGTGCGAAGCTCGGTGATTATCTCCTGCCTAACGGCGTATGTTTCGAGATGATCGCGCCGAAATCGATTCTTGTCGATGCAGAAGTCGACGAGCAGGATCTCGCCAGGATCGGCAAAGGACAAAAATGCGTCGTGGCGTTCGATGCCTTTGGGGATAGGAAGTTCGACGGCTACGTTTACAGGATCGTTCCGAAAACCAACGAGGCTACTAAAACTTCCAGGGTATTCGTTAAGCTTCTCGGTCCGCCGGCGAATCTCAACGTCGGGATGACGGCGACGGTGAACATCGTCTCTTCCGAGCTCCACGACGTCTTGCTTGTGCCCCGAACCGCGGTAATGCAGCTTCCAAACTCGAACGTCGTATATGAAGTTCAGGCGGGGAAGCTGAAAGAGGTCAGGGTCGATGTCGGGGCCTCCGACGGCAGGCTTTCGGAAATATTAGGAAATACGCTTCGTCCCGGTGCCATGATAGTGTCTGAGCCGGGACCGGGCATCAGGAACGGAATGCAGGTGGAAGCGGCGGATTGATGCTGAACAAGTTGAGATTCATACTGAGCATCGCTTCCCGTCACCTGATGGGAAAGAAACGGCAGACGGCCCTCGTTGTCGCGGGGGTCGCGGTCGGCTCGATGGTCATGATACTGACGTTCGGACTCGCGGAAGGAATCATAGCCGAGATTGAAAACAAGATCATAGACATCTCGCCTCTGATAACCGTCAAAGGCGAGAGGGTTCGTGCCAGGCAGCGGCTTCTCCTCGGCTCGTCTCCTTCGTCATCGAATCATTACGAAATTGTCTCGCGCATAATACCCGACGAGAAAAAAGAGGTAAAGCCTTATACGGAGGTCGTGTCGCTCGTCGGAAGCCTGCCGGGCATCGATGCCGTATCGCCGTTCGTCGCCACCCGCGGGGTGCTTCGTTATTCTACTCTTTCCCGTCCCTGTTTTGTGAAAGGCGTAATCCCGGAGAGAGAAGCCCTCATCGGCAAGCTCAGGCAGAACGCCGTCACCGGAAGTCTCGACGAGCTCTCTTACACGAAGAACGGTATTTTGCTTGGGGACGGACTGGCGAAGAAAATCGGCGTGCATTACCACGACCTGGTCCGATTCACCGGCGAGAACGGGAAGGTCTATAATCTAATGGTCGTAGGATCCTTCGCGAGCGGCTTCGGCGCCGTCGATGACAACGATGCTTTCGTGAATCTTCGTCTCGCTCAGACCATAAACGGACTCGCCGAGAATGCGGTTTCAGCCATCGGAATACACACCGCGTCACCGGCGATTGTGAACCGGCTCGCAAGTGAAATCAGCCGGCTTACAGGCTATAAAACGGAAACATGGGAACAGGCAAACGAGAACCTTCTCTCGCTGTTCAGGAGGAACAACGACATAACGTTCTTCCTGGTTATCTTCGTGTTTGTTGTTGCGGCGTTCGGCATAGCGAACGTTCTCATAACGATCGTGCTTCAAAAGCAGCGCGACATAGCGGTGCTGAAATCGATGGGTGTCGGCACAGGGACGCTGGAGATGACGTTCCTTGCGGAGGGAATCATTCTCGGGATTGCGGGTGCTGCAATCGGCTGCATCGCGGGACATTACCTGACCAGCCTCATCTCCGCTCTCCCGATCTCCTACGGACCGAGCGCCGTCGTAAGGGGAAATCACATCGTTACTGTTCAGAAGCCAGTTTACTACATTCTCACGACTCTCTTCGCCGTCTTTGTCAGTGCAATTTCCGGGTACGCCCCGGCTAGAAGAGCGGCCCGTCTAAAACCAGTCGATGTTCTCCGGGCGTGATCATGAAGAGCAATTATCACCTTTTCATGATTGCTTTCCGGCAGCTACTTAACCGTAAGCGTCAGACTTTTCTCACGCTTCTCGGAATCAGCGTCGGCGTCATGGTGCTCATCACTGCCGTGTCTCTCATGGACGGACTCCTCCAGGGCTTCATACAGAAGATTGTGGACATCGCCCCGCATGTAATCGTCTCCGGGGAAAGGGTGAAACCTCCGGTTCCGGAC
Source organism: Bacteroidota bacterium (assembly GCA_021785235.1). The sequence goes on along the minus strand of JAJYGB010000507.1, from coordinate 4,654 downwards.
CAGCTCGTCACTTCCCGTAACGGAACGCACGTGATCTTCATAAAGAACATCAGCCGGGAAGAGCAGGAGGTTATCAAGAACTATCCGAGGGTCGAGAGTCTCATCGAAAGCGATTCACTTGTCCAGCTTGTTTCTCCACTCGTGTCGACCGACGTAATAGGGATGTTCGGCACCATATCGGAACCGATCCGGCTTTTTGGGATATTCCCGTCAAAGGAAAACGGCATCGAGAAATTTTCCAGCGGCATGGTCAGCGGAAATTACGACGCGCTCGAACGGACTCCCGACGGCATACTCCTCGGAACAACAGTGGCAAAGGATTTCACCGCCCGTCCCGGGGACAGGATGCAGATTGTAGCTCCATCGGGAATGATCTACAGCGTCCGCGTGGCGGGAATTTTCAAGACAGGAATAAATGACATCGACGATAACTGCTATGTCAACATGCGTCTCGGACAAAATATCGGGGGGTTCTCGCCCGACGAAGCGAGCTATATTTACATACGAGTCAACGACCTTCCTAAGGACGGACTCGTGGCGCATACAATCGAACAGGAGACCAACTACAAGGCGATGACGTGGGAGCAGAAGGCAGCCAGCGTCGTCGCACTCTTCAAGATGATTTCCGGGATAGTTTACTTCCTCGTTTTCTTCGTCATCATGGTGGCCGGTTTCGGAGTGGCAAACGTGCTGATCACCAACGTCATGGAGAAGGCAAGGGATATCGCTATCCTGAAGTCTATCGGATTCAAGAGGAGTGAAATTATTCTCGTATATATGATTCAGGGTGGTCTGGTCGCTGTAATCGGTGCCGCCATCGGGTGCATATTGGGTTTCATTCTGATCGAGATCATGTCCTCGATCCCGATGGCGTCATCGGGTCAGAGTCTTGTAAGCTCCAGCCATCTCATGATGGGTAAGAACCCGATGTACTTCGTGATGGCATCCATATTTGCCATCGTGGTAAGTCTTGCGGCGGCGGTCGGGCCTTCCCGCAACGCAGCCAGAGTAAATCCTGTCGAGATTCTCCGTGGTGAAAGATGACGAATGAAGCGATAATCAAGCTGGAACACGTCAGTAAACAACTTGCGATGAAAGACGGCGGAGAAGAGATCGTCACGACGATTCTTCCCGATATCAGCTTCGACATATTGCGCGGCGATTTCACCGCCATTACCGGCCCAAGCGGCTCCGGGAAGACTACTCTCCTCTACCTGATGGGTGGACTCGATAAGCCCACATCCGGACGCGTAATCCTGGATGACCAGGAGATAAGCTCGCTTAAAGAGGAGGAGCTTGCGGAGATGAGAAATGCCAAACTCGGATTCGTCTACCAATTTCATTTTCTACTTCCGGAGTTCAGTGCGCTTGAGAATGTCATGATGCCTATGCTGGCACGCGGCAGGTCGTCTCTAAACCAGGCGAAGGAACGCGCGTCGGATCTCCTTGACCGTCTCGGTCTGTCGGACAAAGTCCGAAACAAGCCGAACCAGCTTTCCGGCGGCCAGCAGCAGCGGGTCGCTATCGCGCGCGCCCTCGCGAATAATCCGATGGTCATCCTGGCAGACGAACCGACAGGCAACCTCGACTCCCAAAGCGCCGAGGTGATTTACGATCTGTTCTCCGAACTGAACAGAGAAATGCGGCAGACAATAGTCGTCGTTACACATGATGAACATTTTGCTTCCAAGACCAAACGGATATTGCATATACTCGACGGAAGATTGAACAGCGACAGGATACTCGAATAGTGGAAAGAGAAATAGCGATGAAAGCCTTAGCGTCTCTTGCGTTTGCCCTGGTGATTGCACTTCACTTAGCAGCCTTGAGGGCTCAAACGTCTTCGTCCGACAGAAATAAACCGGTCACGGTCAATCATGTGGATCTCCACATCACACCACGCTCATCCTTAAACCACGGACAGGGGACGGCCGCCTCGATCCAACCCGGCACCGAGGCGGCATTCGATCTCAATGCTTTAACAGATTTTGCAGGAGGTTTCCGGCTTTGTTCTTCAGAAGGTCCTGCTGCTTCTTCAAGACTTCGTTCTGTTTGCCCTGAACCAGCGCGAGTCCGTCATTTATGTAAGTGTCATAACCTTTTAGCTGGTTCATGACTGTGGCTTGCTTCTGAGCGAGGAGAGCTTCATACTCCTTCTGCTTATTTGCAATCACCTGGTTTAGTTTGCTCCTCAGATCGTTTTCGAGCTTTGCGACTTCGGCCCCGATCACGCTCTTTGCACGCGAGGCTAGCTGCTGATCCAGGTCTGTTGTGAAAGCAAGCTTGAACTGACCGCCGACGTTCCACATCCGGAGATCCACGTTGAATCCATTTACCGACTTAAGTACCTGCTGGATTATGCTTTCGACGACGTTCCTGGGCTGTGACTCGAAGACGAAGTTCAGGTTACTGAACTGGATCTTCGCATTGGAGTCGAAGTTGTTCCCGGGGACACGGACATTGATGGAAGCATCCGCGGCTATATTTGTGACCTTCGAAGGGAGGAAGCTGGCCCGTCCGAAGTTCATCGTGCCGATCCTCGCACCTTTTAGCACCGCTTCATAAGTATCGAGCGGCACATCTTTTCTTCTGTCGAACGTTGCAGCGAGACTCAACGAAATCCCGCTTCCCTTTCTCAGCAGGAGATTGATGGACATCGGTCTCCCTGTGATGCGTTGATTATCGGTAATGTTTGCTATCTCACCCTTTGCATAGAAATAGTTCGGATCCTGCGCCTTATCGGTTCCCCCGGAGATGAGAATCTTCTTTATCCAGAATTTAGGATAGCCGTGTTCCTCCGGGAAACGAATATTCTGCCCTTTCATGCGAGGAGGACTGGGTTCTTTCTGATTGCTCCCGCTGGATGGAATATGGCTGCGTGCGAAGTCAATCCAGTAAATATACTTGTCAGCCAGCGCGAAGATATCACGGCCAAGAACCAATTCGGATAGACCATTCATGCTAACATCGGGGAGACGAGCAAGAGAAACGACCCTGTTGAAATCCTGTTTCGCTGCCTCTCCGATGGCCTTTGTCGAAGAAGCGAATGTGTTGACACGATCGGTTATCGCTTTCTCCTGTGTCGTGAATGTCTGTTTCACCTCGTTTACCGTATTGATACTACTCTTGACCGTATTCAGCGCCGTCACGATCTGATCGGGTGTCTTGAGCTGGTTGATGTCGATGGCCTTAACGTTGTTCTCTACCGACGTGATCTTTTGCTTAGTTTGCTGCAACTCATTCAAAGTACTCTGCCATTGTGCGCTTGCGGCTTTAAGCTGCTGCCTCAGGGAGTCAATCATCCTGTAGGATTGGAGGTTGTTTGGGTTTAGGAGGCTGTCCGTGTTCAGAAACTTCTCGACAGTAGAGAGATTGAAATTCGGCGTCCGGAGGTTGTTGACTCCGAGTGCGGAACTTGCCTGGCTCATCAAAGACGAAAAAACACTCGGCCCTTTCGATGTCTCCTTAGTAACCGGTTTCCTGGGAAGGGCGCCGCTTGTTTTCCGACGCGTTCCGAAGATAAGATTGTTTACTTCCGCCGACTCGATGATATATTTCCCACGAAGGAGCTGACCGAAGTTCATTGCAAACTGCACTTTCCCGGTCTGGAATATGTTCTTCATCGGCTCTTTGGGATTTGCAACTTGCAGGCTTCCCCAGCGTATGCCGACCGGAGAAATCGTAACCGACAGATTTTGAATCTCTACTTTTGCGCCGGTGATCGCCTCTCCAGCGGACTCGAGCCCCGAAGCAATCCATCCGTCGATAAAAATGTACACAACAACTATTAGAACAATAACCGGAACCAGGGCAAAAAAGACAAATTTCTTCCTCATGGCCTCACCCCCAGGCTCCGTACCCTTTGGTACCAGTGGATCAGTGACGACCTATTGAGGATCTGGTAGATTTTCCATTTCTCAACTCTTGCGTGGATATGTGTTCGATAAGCAACCACAAATCTTTTCATCGCGAAATAAATAGGGACGGAAAGAATAACGCCGGTGATGAAGCTCCCGAGTACCACCGTGTTGTAAAACCGACTCAGCGGGGCTATGGGGATATTGTAAAGGTAAGTCCAAATCCCATGGAGAGCCGTGACGTCCACAAGCAGGAAATAGCCGAGATTGTTTAAAAACGGATCGAAAAGAAATCCAATCAAAGCAAACAGACCATAGGCAAAGAATGCGGCCGACAAATTCACATCAAGGACGAATATTACAAGCCATATCACAACACCCTGGAGAGTCAGAGAAGGCGACAATCCAACGATCGCGCCGAGTGCGAAAGCACCTGCAATCTGTCTGGGCGTCTGACCCGCTCTAAGGATCTTCAGGAAATTCGTAACAAATTTTATCCAGAACATAACGCCTCCATGAAATGTTCTAACAAGTCAGCACACGTCGGGCCCAGCCTTCCCGGGCGCGATCACTTTGAATAGCTAATTTTATCAAAAGAATAAGGGATTTCCAAATCCTCGCGTCACCTCGAGCAGGAATCACCGCTCCGTTCCGGTAAGCATTCCAATTTCTCTTTTGTCTTTTGCCGAACTCCGCTTCCTTCATTCCGGCTATGTCCCGCCCGAAAAGCCGATATTGACTTGATAACGTTTCATTTCCTCCCTATTATTTCCAGTTGTTATTGTCAGGAGGACCTA
>JAJYGB010000307.1 GCA_021785235.1 Bacteroidota bacterium | reverse complement strand
TTCTTCCAGTACCGATCCAGGTAGCTTGGCACGGAGGCGGAGGAGTTGCCGAGTTCGCCGCCCAGGATTAGGAAGGGCTTGCCGTTTACGACCAGGTGAGTCGCCAATCCATGTTTGACTAAATGCGGTATGTCGGCATCAAGCGTCTGCGACTCCACGCTGGTCACCACGGCAAATGATAGGATAGCCAATGCGACAATAGACGTCAGCATTCCGCGAGCGATCGGATCATGTTGCTGTTTCAAAGGTTCGTCCGCCGGCACACGAGATGGTTCAGATGATCTCAGGCGGATTTCTCCTTCCTTCAGGATTAACGGCCGGTTTATGCCAGAATAAGAATCCATACCTTGAGTACTATCCCACTTTCGTTTTAAAATATTTCACAGAGAAGAAAACACTATATATATTTCTCAGTGTGATTCCTTTTTCCTCTGTGCCTGCGCACCGGAGTGCTTCCGCCTTCGGTTCTCTTCGGCGGACTGGTCGGCACATAGGTGTGGCTCTCTGTGTAATGTTCATTCTTTCGGAGAGTACTATTTTGAACTCGTACCTGCATCTGCGCCGAAATACCTCTCCGCGAATTTCAGAAAGTACGGCCAGTTCGGGCCGACCGTATGCGCGCCATGATGCTGACGAAAGGCCAGCTCACCGCTCACGAGCGGAGTGCCCATCGGCGTCATCACGCCGGTACCAAGACCTTTCTTACCGAGAAACTCATAAACCGGACTCGCAGCCGCTTCCGCCATGAACTGCCCGCGGTCGTCAACCCAATTCCCTTCGACTTCAGGAGAACCGCAGCTGATAAAAACCGGCCGTGGCGCGCAGAGCGAGATGAGCTCGTTCGAGTCAACGGACAATCTGTCTGGATGCAAAACATATTTGAGAAGGCTACCTGCAAACCAGTGATATTCGCCCGACGAACATATATTTCCCATGTCCTCGCCGTAGTCCCGTCGAAAAAGCGCGGCACCGCCTTTTCCGGAGGAGCCGACGAGAACAATCGCGAACCGCTGGTCGTACGCCATCGTCACGAGGACGGCTTTGCCGTAACGGGACAGTCCTTCGAGCCCAACCTTCTTCGCGTCGATGGCTTTGTCCGTTTCGAAATAGTTCAAGATCTGGCTGGCTCCCCATGCCCAGGCACGAATGGCGCCCCACTGATCGGGTTTGCGAAACTTGCCTTTGTTCATCAAACCTACGATGCCTTCTCTCAAGCCGGCGCCGTTATCTGCCTGAACGCTCGTCGGGTCGTAAACCGCGCAGCCCCACCCTTTATCGAGAACCTGTTCCTGCCAATCCGGTCCCTTCGGCTCGGGCATACCGGGGAAGTGAAATCCAGGTGGAAACACGAAACCGAACTCCAGAATCACCGGCACCGGATGCTTGACTTGCGATGGAAGCGTCAGGATCAGTTTGATGTCCACATTTATATTCGGATCGATCGAATTGTCGACATGACCAATCAATTGATTGATCACTGCGGGAATGCTGCCGATCGTCGTATCTCTTTTGCTGACGACTTCCCAATGTACCGGCGGCGTGTGCGTCGGAGTCCAACCGTAGATCTCGTTGTTGAAATCCTTCACGATCTGCGGTCTGCGCTCCTTCCACCACATCTCCGCGTTCCTGACCGGCTTTCCGTCGTTGAATATCAGCGGGTTCGGCAGATTCGGATAAGGATTGGCTTGGGCCTCATCGTAGTTGTTCCATGTTCCCCACGCCGAACGAGTGTACGTGTTACCGGTGCTGTCGTACCAGTTGGATGAACCTTGTTTTTGGAATGTGAACTTCGGACGGATTGGATCCTGAGCAGGAGGCGGAAGATTCTTCGGCAGGTTGATGTGGAGAAGGGCGATCATCCTCGTCCAATCCTGATATGATTCCTTATTAATCTCCGCAAAGTAAGCAGCGCGCTCTGCCGGAGACATCTGAAACACATTTTGGGCCTGGGCGTGAGGGACGGGAAATAGTAAGAGGAGGAGTGTTAGGGTAATCGCGATCCCGAGGTGGTTCGGGAGTTTAACTCCCTCACAGCATCGGGGAAGTGTCGGAATTGTCATTTCAAGGAGTCCATCTTCATTCGTGACCGGACGACGAGAAATCTCATTCGGGACTCCTAAAAACAAAATCGGCTGATTCTCCACACAAGATTCCTCCACTCTTCTATTCATCTGTCGTTTGCCACGTTCCTGCGAAAGCTTTCGGGCGGCCCGAGGTAGCTCTGCTTAACTTCTCCGAGATCGACGACGATTTTTTCCAGTACTACACCGGGATCTACCATCCACACCTTCAACGTGTGGTACCCGGGTTTGTCCAGAGTGAACGACGTAATGCTGTGGCGGACGTTGTCCTCGACTGATTTCTCCCAGTCCTTCCCGTACCCCGCGACGTAGTCTGCCGGAACGAGAGTGACGGTGTCCGGAAGAGAGTTATCGAACGAGATCGCGTATCGCAGTCCGCGTCCGGGCATGAAGTTCAAAGTCGGACTGAAGATGCCGTCGACGTCGACTTTCCCTGAATTGAACAGGAACATCTTGTATTCAAGACACGGAGATCCGCCCGCCGTTTCCATAGCCGCCGGACTTGCGAACGATGTGGCTCTCATGCCCGACAGAGTATTTCCGTAATCTTCGATTCTAATCCAGCGGTTACCGGCGTCGATACGCTTCGAGTAATGCGCGGCCTCAATGGAGACGCAGCCGCCGCCCTCGACGAAACCGTCCACCTGATCCAGGTTAGGGTAAATCGGGTTGTTTATCTGAGCGTAAACCACCACCCTGTTTCGACGTCCGATCTGGGTTATGAAAATTGGGACACGATGTCTTCCCTTTGGGGCCCGTCTCCAATTCACACTTACATAAACCCTGCGTTGATCTTCGACTCTCCCCCTTTCGGAGGACACCCGCACGTAATACTTGCCCGATCTGACGGAATAATCGAATGGGATACTGCCACGGTTGAGAATATTGATGTAATATGTCTGCTGGTTGTATGCATCGAACTGCGGCAGAACCGGTTCGGTCTCCTGTCTCCTGTCTCCTGTCTCCACGGAAGGCCACGAATCGCTTGAACCTTCTATCGCCACAGCCATCGAAGCGGTGTGTGGAATCTTGAGTTCGGTGAGGTTAATCGCTCCGAGGTTATTCTCTTGAGGCTGATTCCAGCCCGTGTATCCTATGACCGGCTGGTCCATGAAGTGG
>JAJYGB010000219.1 GCA_021785235.1 Bacteroidota bacterium | reverse complement strand
CGGGCATAAGCACTGAGAAACTTGTCCCTGCGAAAATCAGAGACAGGGTGAAAGTATTTGGGGAAGTGATGGACCTTCAAAGTCTGATCGAAATGCAAAACAGTTATGCCATCGCCGAAGCGGCCGCCGAAAGAGCCAACGCGCAAATCAAAGTATCGAGGAATGAATACACAAGGGTAAAGAAACTCTTTGACTTCAACAGGAACGTATCGCAGAAGGACCTGCAGATCGCAGAAGCTGGTTACGTGTCGGATCAAGCCGATAGCCAGTCCGCGGCCCAGAATGTGTCGGGTCTTCAAGGACAGATCAGGCAACAATGGGGAAAAGTTGTGTACGGATGGATAGCACAATCCTCCACAGTCGAAAACGAAGTAGTCCAGGGAAGAATTTCAATTTTTCTTCTAGTAATTCCGCCTGGTGATCGCATTAACAATCCGCCCTTTATTGCAGATATCGTAATGCCGGATGGAGAACAAATACGGGCCACATTGGTGTCGGCATCTCCGCGGACCGACCCGAGCATTCAAGGTGATAGTTACTTTTACAAATCCCAGGTGGGACAAGAGCTTGCAAGCGGCAGCAACGTCGTCGCGTATCTCCCCGCTGGAAGAGAAGCAAGCGGGGTCATCATTCCCGCATCTGCAGTCGTGTGGTTCAACGGGAAACCGCTGTTTTATCTTAAGAAAGGCTCCGATACATTCACGCCGTTCACACTTTCGGAGCGGGATTTTCACAACGGAGAGTGGTTCTTGACAAGCGGCGTCAAAGCGGGACAGGAAGTTGTGGTGAGAGGGGCACAGCTACTGCTTTCTCAGGGATCAAAGATAAAGTCGGGAGGCGATGACGACTAAATCGGAAAGGCGAGAGGAAATAGAAAGGTCAAATCTACTATTAAAAAATCATCTCCAAATGACTGACAAGGTACATCTTGCTTAAATCCGTCGTTCGTTTCTCACTCAAGTTCAAAGGGATCATAATTGCTCTGGCATGCGTGCTCCTCGCGTATGGCGCTTTCAGACTCACGGATGCGAAGTACGATGTCTTTCCGGAGTTCGCACCGGCGCAGGTTGTGATACAGACCGAAGCGCCCGGACTCTCCCCTAAGCAAGTAGAGCTCCTTGTGACCCAGCCCGTCGAGAACGCCGTCGACGGTACAGTCGGAGTCAGGACGATGATGTCGAGCTCGATACAAGGAATATCGATCGTCAAGATCACGTTCAAATCCGGCACAGATATCTACCGCGACAGGCAGCTGGTCGCGGAACAATTATCGGAGATTACAGGTCAGCTCCCGTCGGGCGTGCTGCCTCCGGTCATAACGCCGCTCACTTCATCCGCAAGCGTCATCATGGCGGTGGGGCTTACATCCGATTCACTTTCACTAATGAAGCTAAGGACGGCAGCAGACTGGACTGTAAAGCCGAGTCTTCTCGCAGTGCCGGGAGTCGCTAAAGTGGTCGTCTTCGGCGGACAGGTGAAACAGTTACAGGTTCAAGTACGGCCAGATCTGCTTCTAAAATACGGATTGTCGATAGATGATATAATAAATGCCGCGCGAAGGGCTTCCGGAGTAGAAGGAGCGGGTTTCATCGACACACATAATCAGCGGCTAAATATTCAAACTGAAGGCCAATCCCTTACACCTGCCGAGCTAGGTGACGCTGTCGTGGTACAAAAGAATGGGGCAGACGTCCTCCTGAAAGAAGTTGCCAGAGTAGTCGACGCGCCTGCACCTTCGTTCGGCGCGGCACAGATAATGGGCAAAGAAGGAATCCTCATGCTGATATCCGCACCGTATGGGGCGAACACGCTGGAAGTCACCCGAAACGTCGATAGAGCATTGAAGGAGCTCACCCCGGGACTGCAATCGGAAGGAATAATAGTTCACCCTAAAGTGTTTCGCGCGGCAGATTTCATCGATGCGGCCGTCCGCGACATCGGAACTTCCCTGCTCCTCGGCGGCATACTTGTGGTCGTAATTCTCCTCTTGTTCCTTTTCAACCTGAGAACCGCAGCAATCTCACTTACTGTCATCCCCCTCTCGCTTCTCACGTCGGTGATTGTTCTGCAGTGGCTCGGATACAGCATGAATACGATGACTCTCGGCGGACTGGCAATCGCGATCGGCGAAGTTGTCGATGACACAGTAATAGACGTTGAGAACATTCTCCGCCGCCTGCGGGAAAACAAACTAGCCTCTAATCCGAAGCCGGTCATACACATAGTGCTCGACGCATCCATCGAAGTAAGAAGTGCTGTCGTGTACGCGACTTTCGCCGTTATACTCGTCTTCGTTCCAGTTCTGATGATGACAGGCCTGGCAGGGAGACTCTTTTCCCCGCTCGCCCTTGCTTACATTTTCTCGATTCTTGCTTCGCTTCTCTTTGCCCTGACGGTTACTCCTGCGATGTGTCTCGCCATGATAGGCCGTTCAAATGCGATTGATACTGAACCTCGCTCAACGGCACGGCTGAAAGAAGAGTACAGGAAGCTGCTCTCCTCAGTTGAATCTCATTTCCGCTCCGTGATCACCGGTGTCACAATTCTGATAATCGCGGGCATTCTTTTCATCCCAACTTTCAAAGGTTCCTTTCTTCCTCAATTCAGAGAAGGCAACTTCATAGTCCATATGGTCGAAGTGCCCGGCACGTCGCTCCAACAGACGCTTCAACTTGGAGAGCGAGTCACTCACCGGCTCCTGAAGATTCCTTTCATCGAGTCAGTGTGCGCAGATGCCGGCCGTGCCTCGTTGAGCGACGACTCTCACGGGACGCATCAGAGTGAGATTTGGGTAAAACTGAAGGCCACCAGCAAAGTTCCCGCCAACACCGCCGAGAACACAATAAGGCAAGCTGTCGCGAAGTTTGCCGGAGCGAGCTTTTCAGTGAATTCGATTCTCACGGAGAGAATCAATGAGACTCTTTCGGGATACACCGCGGGCGTAGCAGTGAATATATTCGGGAATAACCTCGATACCCTCGATCGCAAAGCCGAGCAGGTCGCCCGCTTACTCGGCAGGATCCGCGGGGCAACAGACATCCAGCTCCAGTCGCCTCCCGGCGCGCCGGAGATGGTGGTACAGCTCCTGCCGTCTCGGCTTGAACAATGGGGTTTTGAACCGGTAGATGTCATGAACGCTGTTCAGACGGCATATCAGGGCGACGTTGTCGGACAGATTTATGATGGGAACAGAGTTTTCGGCG
>JAJYGB010000562.1 GCA_021785235.1 Bacteroidota bacterium | reverse complement strand
GCATTTGTCGAATTCAGTGTTTCGGTTATCCCGAACACTTCGACGAACTCATGAGCGAGCCAAACCCCTGTCGGTGTGCCCGCGAACAGATAAAAATTATCCCCGAAGACCTGCCATATCTTCCTATGATCCTTTTCAACCGGAGTCCCGTCGACCGTCGGGACGCCTAACGACTCCAGGGAGATGCCCTGCGAGTAAAGCATCCTATAGATGTAATGATCGGGAATTATGATTAGCTCGGTCGGGTCGGGAAAAGGTTTGTTGTCTGCAAGCATCCTTGCCTCGACATGCCCGTGTGGGCTGAGGATCGGAAGATCTTTCACGTTGAGATACAATTCGTAAGCTGTCTTCCTTACGCTTTCTTCGGGATCAAAGAATCGGTAATCGTCCAATGAACTCTTCATTTCACTTTTCACTTTCTTTCAGCTTTCCAGAATATTTGATGAATCGGCGGCGCCAAAGATTAAAGGTAGTTCAGCCTTTCTTCACGGGACTGGACTTTGATAGGAGCCAGATGAAAAGGCTCCGCGCCGCGTCATAGTTGTCGAAACTCTTCGGCAACTTATGATCGTCTATGTATTCGTTATAAAACCATGGATCTCCCACGGCAAAAACAAAACCTTTACCAACATGCGCCGATGCCATGATTACGTCGCCCCGGTTAACGAGATCGGCTTTGGCCGGTCGGGATAGCCTGAGTGTGCTGATCTCTTTGAGATAAATCTTGCGTACCCCATCGAACATCGGAATCTTGGGGAGATCGCTGAATGCTCCGACATCAAAATTCTTCCCGACAACGTCGTTCCGACTATCTTCGTTGAAATGGATCCCGAAATGTGCCGCGAGTCGGTTGAGATGCTTGAACTCGCAATTCCCGCTGTCGTTGGCAAAGATCGCGAGAACTCCGCCGCTCCTGACCCATGATACAAGCGCCTTGATCTCCGGTTCGGTGATGTAATGAGGATGCCTGGTCTCCTCAGGCGTATCCGGATCGACGATTATGTAGATGCTTGTCTTATCGAGGACCCGTCTTGTCGGGGCAACGCGTGACTCTGAAATCTTCGCGCCAAGCTTCTCAATAATCCCACCGAGCTTCGAGAAACCAGTGTTCGCGGTATCTTCCCAAATATAATGGAAGCGTATTTCGCGGCCGTCCTTCGCCTTCTTCCATTCATTGTTGTGGAAGCAGTCAAGGCAAACCACCTTATATCCCCCTGATTTGGGGACAACAGATCCGACCCGACCGCCGCCGGCGGCCAGTAGTCCAGCGCCAGTAATGACTAGCAAGATATTCCTAAGGTTTACCATGACAAAAGCCTTCGCTCTCTTAAAGTCGAGCCCGAGTGCCTATCGCGAGTGAGCTCCCTCTAACTCCAGTGCAGCGAGAATGAACGGCCCCACTCCTTTGAAATCGTTATCATCTCTCGGGACCGAGACATAGTATTCATATGACCCATTGCGATAAGGACGCCCGCCCAACCCGGTGCCTGCACAAGTATTTATCAAGACAGGGTTGCCCGCCGAATCAAATTTCACTTCGTATTTCACAAGCCCGCCAAACGCCGCTTTCGCGGCTCTCAAATACCTTCCGCTCAGATAGCCCTCTCCCGCTCCCTTCGCGAACGCGTAGGCGAACATAGCTGAAGCAGATGATTCGAGATAGTTTCCCTTCGCGCCCTGTTTATCGACGACCTGGTACCACAACTTGGTCTTCGGGTCCTGATACTTCAACAACGAGGAAGCGAGTCCTTTGAATATCGCGACCAACTCTTCGCGATTAGTGTTGCTCTTCGGGAAGTACTCCAGGACGTCCACAAGTCCCATCATGTACCATCCCATGGATCGTCCCCAGAAAGTCGGAGAATCGCCGGTCTTCGGATTGGCCCATTCCTGCTTCTTCGACGCATCCCAGGCGTGATAGAACAGCCCCGTTATCGGATCACGGTTATGATCTGCCATCAGTATGAATTGTCTAGCGATGTCATTGTAATCGGACGGTTGATGAAATATTTCAGCAAACTTGGCATAGAAAGGTTCAGCCATATAAGCGCCGTCGAGCCACATCTGATTCGGATAGATCTTCTTATGCCAGAATCCGCCGAATTTGTTCCGCGGCTGTTCACCGAGCTGCTTCCTCAATAGGTACGCAGCTTTCTCATACCTTTTCTCTTTCGTCGAGCCGTACAAGTCCAGTATTACCCTGCCGGGCGCAATGTCGTCGAGCCTGAACTTATCGAAGTCGTAAGTCTTTATCGCCCCATTCGCGTTTACGTAATAGTCTATACTTCTCTTCACGTAATCGTAGTACTTCCTGTTCCCCGTCTTCTCCCACACTTTCCAAACGGCATGGAGAAGAACTCCTTCCTCGTAGTTCCACGACATCGTGCTATCGTAGGTAAGGTAACGAGGAAGTCTGGTAAGAAGCGCCTCTGTCATGCGGACCGACCATGGGACTCGTTCAACACCGTTATGTGGTACAGGAGGTCCCGACAAGCCAGGCCGTTCCCCGCACAATGCCGTGGATGAGACCACCGAAGCGGCAAATATGAGGACCAGTAGTGAGCTCTTCATTCTTAATATGCCTTTTGTATGCCTTTAGAACGACATTATCACTGAGAACCTGTTGACGCCGCTGAATATCTGCATTTGAGAATAGGAATAATTCACCTCGAGCTGGTTCCCCGCCAGGGTGGTATTGACTCCAACTCCCGCGGACCAGGATTGCAGATCACGGTTGGTCTGGTAACCACCTCTCAGCGAGAGCATACCGAGAAATTTGTACTGAAGTCCCATGTTCAGTTCCTCGGAATGGCTATTCGAGTGAACGAAGTCCATCGCATATGTGAGCGAAGTGGATTTGTCCTTACTTTTATTGAAGAAGTCGAGAAGGTCAATGGCGGCCCCCATGGTAAATGTCAGGGGGAGCTGTTCGGCGTAATACTCACGCGTGATGTCCGACGAGAAGTTTCTAATGACCATACCGAATCTGAAATCGTTCCAAAGCGTGTAGTACTTGACGCCAAGATCGAACGCAAGCTTTGTCGCATTGTTCTTCATCGAGACGCCATTATAGAAAGTGTTGTCGCCCAGGTTCTGGCCGACAAACCTCATGTTACCGCCCACGAGAAATTGGGTATTTATATATTTGGCATACGAGAGTCCTATCGAGTAAGCTCCGACGTTCGTCACCGGTCCATTGTCGATA
>JAJYGB010000459.1 GCA_021785235.1 Bacteroidota bacterium | reverse complement strand
CTTATCGATTGAACCCTGGTAAAGATCGACTATGCCAAGATCTGCCGCGCGTCGTTCGACGACTTCAGATTTCCTGGCGGTAATTATGCCGACTTTTATCCCGAGTTTGATGGCGTTTACAATTCCGAACCCATCCTGCGAATCAAATACTTTTAGCTCTATGCCGTCGACGCCGTAGATTATCGCGCCGTCGGTAAGAACGCCGTCGACGTCCAGCAGGATTGCCCTTATCTTCTTCAGCTTTGGAAGGAGAGTCTGATGTTTAGTCACGGTCCGAATTCCCGGCGAGCGGCGTCGATCTTCTTTATCTGAGTGAGAAGAGGTTCGAACAGGTCGAACCGTAGCTGCGTAGCAGCGTCGCTCAAAGCCTTTGAAGGATCCGGATGCGTTTCAAGGAAGACACCGTCGACGCCGACTGCCGCGCCGGCTCTCGCAATCGGAAATATAAATTGAGGCTGCCCCCCCGTCCTGTCCTTTTCGCCTCCGGGAAGCTGAAGCGAATGGGTTGCGTCAAGTATCACTGGGCAGCCGCTCTCCTTCATGATCACAAGCGACCTCATGTCCACCACGAGGTTGTGGTAACCGAAACTTGCCCCCCGCTCAGTCAGCATGACATTCTGATTTCCCGCTTCGCGCACCTTGTCGGCCTGGAGACGCATATCTTCGGGGGCCATGAACTGTCCCTTCTTTATGTTCACGACTTTTCCGGTTCTTCCGGCCGCCTCCAATAGCTCTGTCTGCCTGCAAAGGAAAGCTGGGATCTGAAGCACGTCGGCAACATCGGCGGCCATCTTCGCTTCCTCTTCCGAATGCACATCCGTGAGAATAGGAAGATCGAATTCCTTTTTGACCTCCGAGAGTATGGTCAACGCTTCGTCCACCCCAATGCCCATGAAGGTCTTCCCGCTCGTCCTGTTGGCCTTTTTATAGCTGGACTTGTAAATATACGGTATCCCGAGTTTTTCGGTGACCTTTTTCGCATCACGCGCGACCTTAAAGGCCAGCTCCCTGCTTTCGACCACGCACGGGCCGGCTATCACAACGAGGGGGTTGCCTTCTCCGATGATAATGCCTTCAACGTTGACTGTCATATTCTCTGTTTTCATTCAAGTACGGGAATCAATGTTCTAGTAGCTCCACGCGATACCGGCATCAGGGGACGGCGACGAGTGGCAATTCAAATGAAAAGTTAGCAAACCGTTGGTAGAGTTTCAAAAAACACATTCGATGCGCAACAAGCCTGACTGGATAATAGCTTGATCATGGCCTTTCTCTCGTCGATGTGAACTTCTCGCCTTCCTTTGCGATCTTTTCGGTCAAAAAGGACGAGCCTGCCGCTCATTCGCGCCGAAGCCGGGACAAAATGCCATCGGCAGAGCCCCCAATGAAAAGTCGAACCACTTTCAAGAGCACATTCCCGTAAGACTTTTCGCGTTTGAGGGAACCGCGAACCCAACGCAGCAATGAAGCGCGCGGAGGGAGTTCTCTTCATTCGACGATCGAAGGAGCACGTTCATGAAAAGTATCGCCGAGCCCCCTCGCGCAATTCACGCCGTTTGTTTGTCCTGGAGGATTAAGACTCGCGGCAAGAAAACATAGCCTAGAGATATCACGATCCCATTACGCAGTTTATCGCCACGACGTCGACGATATCCTGCACGCTGCATCCTCTGGAGAGATCGAAGGCCGGTTTATTCAGGCCCTGCACGATCGGACCGAGCGCGTCAGCCCCTCCCATTCGTTGTGCCAGTTTGTACCCAATGTTCCCGGCATTCAGGTCTGGAAATACAAGGACGTTCGCCTCGCCGGCGACCGCGCTCGCAGGCGCCTTCCTCTTCGCCACATCCGGCACGACGGCCGCGTCGAGCTGAAGCTCACCATCGACCTTGAGGTCAGGAGCCCTTTTGTGCACAAGCTCGGTCGCCTGCACCACCTTATCGACCAGCTCGTGCTTCGCGCTTCCCTTCGTCGAGAAAGATAGCATCGCGACCCGGGGCTCGTTGCCCACGAGTTTCCTGTGGTTCTCCGCCGTTGTAATGGCGATGTCCGCAAGCTGCTCGGCAGTCGGATCAGGCACGACCGCGCAATCCGCGAATGAGTAAACTTTGGAAGGGAATATCATCAGGAAGAAGCTCGAGACAATCGATATACCTTCCTTCATGCCTATGACTTGAATTCCCGCTCGTAGGACGTCGCCGGTTGTGGACAGAGAACCAGCCACGCTTCCGTTCGCGAGTCCTTCTTTGACCATCATCGCGCCGAAAAACAGCGGCTTCTTCATCGTCTCAAGCGCCATCTCGGGAGTCACTCCCTTTGATTTACGCTTTTCGTAAAATGAGCTCGAATATTTGTCGAGATTGCTGCTCTTTGCAGGATCAATTATGTCGATCGAATTCAACCGAACATTGAGATCGTCCGCTTTCCTTCGGACATCTTTTTCGTCTCCGATGAGGGAAACTTTTGCAATTGATTCATCTGTGATTTTGCGCGCCGCGAGTATAGCCCGCTCGTCCATGGCGTCGGGAAGTACAATGTGGCGTTTGAGGGTTTTTGCCCTGGATTTGATCGTTTCGATAAGTTTTGTTTGCATTGTAGTCTGCGGTTTAATTGGGCTTCACTTGTATAAATCTAACCGATAAAACCCGAAAGGGCAACGCATGCACGCGCGACTGTCACTAATGTCCTCTCAAAAGAATCTACCTGGCAGGCGGACGCTTCTCGGCTTCGACAATTTCACTGAGTTATTCGGAGCACCAGTGAGTTCTACGGAGAGTATTTTGAATGCTCCGTGCCACTCTCTTTTCTTCCTCAGCGTTTATCTATGTAATCATCTTGATCCTGCCCGGCGGCCATGATGCATAATGAGGCTCGAAGTGTTCCCTACTTTCATCACGTTGATTGTCTGGCAACCTTTGATTAATGTTTCATATATGAAAAAAGAAGATTTCAAATTCAGCGTCGATATCCCGGTGCGTTTTTCCGACATGGACGCGCTCGGTCACGTAAACAACGCAACCTACATCAGCTATTTCGAGGAAGGAAGAGTTCATTACCTCCGCAACCTCTTCGAGATTCCAAAAGATGATACTTCCTCTCTAGGCATCATAGTCCTGGATATGCACTGCAATTACAGGTCGCCTGCATACTACGGAGAAGTGCTCCGCGTATTCACAAGAATCACATGGCTCAAAAACAAGAGTTTCGAGATGAC
>JAJYGB010000136.1 GCA_021785235.1 Bacteroidota bacterium | reverse complement strand
AATATCGCTCGTTTGATTTGACCGTAAAGATCAGCCAGACTCCACAGCTCGGCTATTACCGCATCACAGTTTTCACGGCAGCGACCGGCCTCGAGTATTCGGGAGGATATTATGAAGACAACTCGGTCAAGACACCACAAGGAATGATCAGAGTTGCGTCGGACGGATTCCGCGTGGAAGCATTCCGTCCGGCCGAGTCGGAAGTCACCGTCCGGTTCATGCAGCCGGAGTATATCATGGGCGACACTATTTCGGCAAACGTTCTCGCGCGGTATTTGTTCGGGGCTCCGATGAGAAAGGACAAAGTCTCATGGAAGCTCCGCTCCCTTCCCGGTTATTATGATCCGCCGGGACATCCAGGTTTCTCATTCAGCCCGATCTGGTGGCAGTCCAACAGAAGCGAGAGCCTTCTTGCATCTGCCGATACCGTCCTCGACGAGCGTGGAATGCTTTCGCTTTCTTATCCCGTTCAGGCCGGCAAACTCACCGGTACAAAAGAGCTTCTCCTGGAAGCCACCGCAACTTCGCCGAGCCGGCGAAGCGTGACGAGTCGTGCAACCGCGATCATACATGGCGCACACTTTTACATCGGTACGAAGATATCCCGCTATTTCCTCAAGCACGGCGATACGCTGAATTATGATCTGATTGCCGTACGCCCGGACGGAAAGAGTTCGCCGGGTCAGCAAATGAGAGTAAGACTGATCAAGCGCCAGTGGATATCAGTGCGACGCGCGGAGGTCGACGGCCGGTATTATTGGCAGACAGACCGGATCGACACGACGATGACGGAACACACCGTTACTTCACGGGATTCCGCCGTAAGTGAAAAATATGTCCCCCCGACCGCAGGCTATTACTTCATAATCGTCGACGGAAAAGATTCACTCGGGAATTACGTGACCTGCGGTGCTGATTTCTACGTGACAGGCTCGGGCTACGTTGCCTGGGAAAGATCCGACGATGACCGGATCGAGCTTGTTGCCGACCGGGAGAAGTACGTACCTGGAGACGTCGCCAGAGTGATGGTGAAGTCGCCTTACGAAAAAGCCCGGGCGCTTGTGACGCTGGAACGCGACGGCATTCTCGACCAGTGGACAACCGAGCTTGTCGGAAGTGCGCCCGAATTGAAAATACCCATCACTAAGATGTGTCTTCCAAACATTTACGTTTCAGTTGTCCTGCTCCAGGGGAGAGTCTCCGCACAGGACGTGACAAACCGCGAGGAAGATGTCGGCCGCCCCTCCTTCAAGATCGGGTACGTCAATCTTACCGTCGATCCGGGCACGCATCATTTAAAGGTCGCCGTATCCACGGACAAAGAGGAATACCATCCCGGCGATTCGGTGGAAGTCTCCGTTTCCGTGAAGAATGCTGCCGGTGCTGGGACGAATTCCGAGGTGGTTATCAGCGTTGCGGACATGGGTGTGCTCAACCTGATCAATTACGAACTGCGCGATCCCTTTCTGACATTTTTCAGCATGCGGGCTCTCGCGGTCTCGACGTCGGAAACGATCGTCCACCTGGTTGAGCAGAGATCGTACGGCGAGAAGGGCGAAGACGAAGGCGGCGGCGGAACGGCGCTCTCCGAAATCCAGATGAGGGGCGACTTCAAGCTCACTGCTTACTGGAACCCTTCCGTGATAACGGACGACAGCGGAAAAACGAAGGTGAAATTCAAACTGCCGGATAACCTCAGCCGCTTCAAAGTCATGGCAGTAGCGCAGACAAAGGGATCTGAATTCGGTGCAGGCAACTCGACCTTCCGTGTCAACAAGGAATTTCTGGTGCAGGGTGCGCTTCCGCGCTTCGCAAGGGTCGGTGACGCGTTCAACGCAGGTGTCGTCGCGATGAACTATTCGAAAGTGAAGAGCAAAGTCTTAATGCAGGCGTCCGTGGAAGGAGATGTCAGGATAATCGGAAAGAAGACCGCCGAATTCGAGCTTGACGCCGGAGAGAGCCGGGAAGTGCGCTTCGACTATATCGCTTCATCGGTTGCCGGGTCGGCGAAGTTCAACTTCCAGGCCGCGATGGGGAAGTTCACAGACGGGCTGACGATGACAATCCCGATAACAGTCCCGAGACTGAAAGAATCCGTCGCTTTGTATGAAAGCACAAAGGACACGGCGTCACAGGCTCTCGTGATTCCAAAAGACATTTACCCGATGCTCGGCGGGATCCAGCTGACCGCGGCGTCGACCGCCCTTTGCGGACTCGAGAACAGCGTGGACTACCTGTTCACTTATCCTTACGGATGCCTCGAGCAGCGTTTGTCGGGCGCGCTCCCGCTCATCTTCGGAGAAGAAATAGTCAAAGCGTTCAACCTCCCTGCGCTGCAGGGAAAAAATCTGAGGCGGATCGCTCAGAAAGTAATAGATGAAGTACCATCCTTCATGACAAGCGAAGGAGGTTTTGCGTACTGGAAAGGAGACTCGTACAGCTATCCATATCTCTCCGGTTACGCGCTTTACGCTCTTGCGGTGGCGAAGGAACACGGATACTCAATCGATCAGAATGTGCTTAAGAGAGCGATCGACTATTGCAGCGGCTTTCTCAGAAAAAATCAGGACCAGTCGCATTTCCCGTGGGATGAACACTCATTCCTGGCGACGAAGGCATTGATGGTGTATTCGCTTGCGCTACTCGGTCATCCTGAACCGGCTTACATCGAACAGCTGTTTACGATTAGGGACAAGCTCCCGCTCTTTGCGCGCGCATTCTTGCTCGAAGCGATAGACAGGACTTCCAGAAATCCGGACATGGAGAACACCATCGTCGGCGAGCTGATGAACACCGTCAAGGTGGCTTCCACGACCGCCCACTTCGAGGAGCCGAATTGGGAAGGACTGAGATGGACGTTCAGCAGCAACACACGGACGACGGCGATAATTCTTCGCGCCCTGATACGGATCGGCAACCGCGATCAGTTTCTCGGACGTGTGGTTCGCTGGCTGATGGAAGATCAAAAAGTCGGCAGGTGGCGCTCGACTCAGGAGAATATCTACGTGGTCAGCGCGCTCGCCGATTACTTCGACGCCTTTGAAAACGAGACTCCGGATTTCAAGACCCAGATAAAGATCGCCGGTAAGAACGTGCTCGACGCGGTCTTCAAAGGAAGGGAATTAAAAACAATCAGCACCGAACAATCTCTGGATTCTTTCCAGAAAGACAGGGAGCTTCCTGTCCGGATCGAGAAATCCGGCACGGGCATCCTTT
>JAJYGB010000592.1 GCA_021785235.1 Bacteroidota bacterium | reverse complement strand
CCAGAATACCCAGCAACTCCTTTTCCCGATCAGCATGAACCTGGATCCCGCCGACTTCACGGTGGTCGAGGAGACGATCCCGGACTTGAACCTGATGGGATTCAGTTTAAAGACATTCAGCGGATCGACCGTGGTCCTCGACGGCGTACCGGTCGATCTGAAGCCGGGAAGAGAAAGCACGATACTCACAGAGATAATCGAGGATTACAAACGTGACAACGACCTGCGCCTCACGCCGCGGGAAAAACTCTGCAAGACGTATGCGTGCAAGGCGGCGGTGAAGGCGGGAGATTATCTCACGATAGAAGAGATGGAATCCCTCATCGATCAACTCTTTGAAGCCGAAGTCCCATATGTCTGCCCTCACGGCAGGCCGGTGCTCGTTAAGATTCCGCTTTTGGAATTGGATAAGAAATTCGGAAGAATCTGACGGGGCTGTCCGCGAGACTTGGTTTTGCCCGAAATCCAGCAATTTTGAAACTGTTTTCCCCCTTTCTTATATTGAATTTCACTATTTTCAATTAATGAACTGATGTAAAGTATGTCTGAGACAGTATCATTGCGTGGCAAGAAAAGAACTCATACCTGTGGTGAGCTTAGAGCGAACAAAATTAACGATGTGGTTACTCTGAATGGTTGGGTCGACGGCCGGCGGGACCTCGGAGGAGTCATTTTTATCGACCTCCGTGACCGTTACGGAAAGACCCAGGTCGTTTTCGCACCTCAACACAATGAATCCGTCTATCAAACCGCGAAGCAGTTAAGAAGCGAAGATGTGTTGGCCGTCGTGGGCAAGGTTGAACGCCGTCCCGAAGGCACGCGGAATAAGAGCCTGCCGACGGGCGAAATAGAAGTGCTTGGTGACGATCTCGTAATCCTCAGCGAGGCGGAAACCCCGCCGTTCCCGATAGAAGATGTCATCGACACGAGCGAAGAGCTGCGCCTTAAGTACCGCTTCCTCGACCTGAGGCGCCACCAGATGCAGAGCAACCTGGCCGTTCGGCACAGGATGGCGCAGACGGTGCGCCGGTACATGGATTCGCTGAATTTCCTTGAGATAGAGACCCCCTTCCTCATGAGGAGCACACCGGAGGGGGCACGCGATTACCTGGTTCCGAGCCGCATACATCACGGGAAATTCTACGCGCTCCCGCAGTCCCCCCAGACTTACAAACAGATATTGATGGTCTCCGGGTATGACAGGTACTTTCAGATAGTGAAGTGCTTCCGCGACGAAGACCTGCGTGCTGACCGCCAACCGGAGTTCACGCAGATCGACATCGAAATGTCCTTCGTCCTGGAAGAAGATATTTACCAGATGGCCGAAGGGCTGGTGAAGACACTCTTCAAGGAAGTGAAAGGAATTGAGATAGATACTCCGCTGCCCCGGCTGAGCTACGACGAAGCGATGAGGAAATATGGAAGCGATAAACCCGATCTGCGCTTCGGGCTCGAGATAGAGGACGTTACCGGGCTTCTAAAGGGGTCCCAGTTCAAGGTGTTTGAATCCGCCATCCAGAGCGGCAGTCTGATATGCGGAATCAATCTTAAGGGGCACGCCGGACTGAGCAGGAAACAGGTCGACGAACTGACTGATTTGGCAAAGAGCTGCGGTGCCGCAGGACTGGTTTACTTCAAAGTGACCGCCGAATCTCTCGACTCTCCGACTGCGAAGTTCTTTTCCCCGGAACAGCTGAAAAAACTTCGTGACGCGTTCTCAGCCCAAACGGGCGACCTTATACTTCTCGTGACGCAGCCCGCTAAACAGATCTACGGGACTCTCGGCCAGTTCCGCCTGGAGGTGGCCAAGAAATTTGATCTTATTGACCCGGAGAAGAATTCGCTCCTGTGGGTTACCGAGTTTCTGCTCCTTGAGTGGTCGGAAGAGGAAAAAAGATTCGCGGCGATGCACCACCCGTTCACGTCGCCGAAAGACGAGGACGTTGCCATACTCGACGAAGGCCTCTCGGAACATAAGAGAAAGAAAAGATGGACCTCCGACAATCCGGTGGGGAAAGCACACGCAAGGGCGTATGACCTTGTCTGGAACGGCAACGAAATCGCCGGCGGAAGCATAAGGATATTCCAGTCAGACCTGCAACAGAAAATGTTCAACTGCCTCGGTATCTCTGAAGAGGAGGCGCAGAAGAAGTTCGGCTTCCTCCTGGAAGCATTCAAATACGGAGCTCCTCCCCACGGCGGCATCGCTTTTGGTTTCGACAGGCTCGTTATGCTATTCACGGGAAGTAAATCGATCAGGGATGTTATCGCGTTCCCGAAAACAAGCAGCGCAATGTCGCTGATGGACGAAGCGCCGAACGAGGTTAGCCGGGAACAATTAATGGAACTTCATTTGAAGGTGATCTGACATGTTCATCTACGGTCTGATTTTGCTGCTCGCTGCCCAGACGGGATTCAATAACAATAGAACGGAGAAAATGGAAGCACTAGGCAAGTTGGTGAAGACGGAAAGAACACAGAACGAAGTGGTCTCGGAGTATGAGTCGGGGAAAGCTAAGCTCCAGCTCTTCAAATCAGGAATCCTTCATCTGACTTTTGAGAGGGGTGATGACGAGAGAAAGTCGTTCGCCGTCGTGGAGACTCCCGAGGAATTGTCCGGCCACGAAGTGAATGTCGGCGGGAATAGCGTCAACGTCAGTTTTGCCGATGGCTCTGTTCAGTTCTCCCCCGAAACGATGGTTTTGAGGCTTCTTTCAAAGGACGGAGCCGATTTGCTCGATCTCGACTCCATCGCGTACAGCGATACCGGTATGACGGCCGGATTTGATATCCACAAGGCAAGAAACTTCTACGGCCTTGGGGAAAAGACACTCCCTTACAACAAGTACGACAGCCGCTGGACGATGTGGAATTCCGATTTCCCGGCGTACGGTGTGAAGTTCGATCCGCTGTACGAAACCGTCCCGTTTCTTCTAAAGGCCGACACCAGCGGCGCGTACGGACTGTTTTTTGACAACACGTCACGCTCAACATTCGATGTCGGCGCTACGGAGGGCGACAGGCTGATCTACACGGCCAGGGCCGGGGCTTTCGAGCTGTATGTTATTACAGGCAAGAACGCCGCCGATGTCGTCCGCAAATTCGCCGACCTGACGGGGAAAATGAATATGCC
This sequence comes from Bacteroidota bacterium, assembly GCA_021785235.1. The sequence continues at coordinate 85 of JAJYGB010000592.1, read as the reverse complement.
CCCGATGTGGTCGCTCGGGTACCAGCAGTCGAGGTGGAGCTACTACCCGGAATCGAAGGTGCTGGATCTCGCTTACGGGTTTCGG
>JAJYGB010000499.1 GCA_021785235.1 Bacteroidota bacterium | reverse complement strand
ATCTAAACTGCGACTCACTCTCAAAGTGAGTCGCGGTTCTCACACCCAGGTCACGATATTGTACAATGGGATGTGGTTCCATCGCGTCAAAGATGAAACGATTAGGTTTGCTATCTTCCTTTTTGAAGCCGCTCGGCAAGAAAAACGGGGAGGCCTGCCGCAATTATTTTGTTGCCGGCCATCCGGCAATCGTATTCGATCCGGAAGTTTTCATAGGTGAGATTGGCGGTATCGATTATGCCATAGCTCGAGCGGTTGTCGCCGTCGCGCGGCTGTCCTACGCTTCCGACGTTAATCAGCTCCCTCACCCCTGAATCGCCCAACTTACGCCTGAAAATCACAGGTACATGAGTGTGCCCGATCAGACAGAATTTCTCTTCAAACGACGAAAGCTCCACGCGGGCGTCGGCTTCGGATATCACGTACTTCCACTCGTGGGGATCCGAGGGGGACGAGTGAACAAACAGGACATCCTTGATTTTGTAGGTAAGCGGGAGTTGCTTTAGCCAGTCGCTGTTTTCCGCTGAAAGCACTTCGCGTGTGTAATCGATGGCCGCCTTGGCGTAGGGATTAATCATGGAATATGTTTCGTCGTCGTGCACGGCATCGTCGTGGTTTCCTTTGACGATATACTTCACCTCGCTGCGGACAACCTCCGTCACTTCGTCCGGATTTGCACCGTACCCAACCACGTCACCGAGGCAGATGATTTCGTCGACATGCTTTTTCCGTATGTCTTCCATGACTTTTGTGAACGCCTCGAAATTCGAGTGGATATCCGAAATAACCGCATATCTCATGATACAAAGCCCGGTTTCGTGCATGGGCCGCCCTTGGAGGCTCTTCCGGCGACGAAGAACGAATCCAACCTGATGATCTCGGCAATGTTGAGTCCGGCAGCCTTGAAGTAGGAGACGATGTCCCTGTCAAGGTGGCATCCTCCCGCGATCTTTTTCCAGAGAGGCGTCACTGCCCTCTCGGCGCCCGCGAGGAAAGGCTTCTCCGCGATGGGATGCTCCGCAAAGAAGAAGCAACCGTCTTCTTTGAGCACGCGGCGGATCTCCCGAGCCGCTTTCAAAGGTTCGCCGATCGTACAGAATGTAAGCGTGGAGACGACCGTGTCGAAGGAGTTGTCGGGGAATGGAAGGTCTTCGGCCCGGGCTTGCGCGAGCGCCGCGCACTCTCTGAGTCTGGGCACCGCTCGACTGAGCATATAAGGATCAGGCTCGATGGCCAAAACGCAATCCGCGTTTTCGAAATGTTTGAAGTTCAATCCTGTTCCGGCTCCTATCTCCAGTACTCTTCCCCTCGCGTTCTTGACGACCATACTGCGCACCTGTTCGAATCCGAGCTTGTCGGCGGGCACCATCAAGGCGTCGTAGAGGGACGCGACGAAGAGGTGAGCTCCCACTCTATTGTACCTTCAGTATTCTTGTCAAATATAAACTCAGGTCCGGCAAATAAGTGACGATAAACAACGCGAGCAGCGCAATGGCCAGAAAGGGAAGCACCGCCCTGTAGATTTTTACTATGTCCTTTTCAAAACGCAAACTCGATATGAATAAGTTCAATCCTAAAGGCGGCAGCATGTATCCAATTTCGAGGTTGAGCAGAAATATCACGCCCAGGTGAACTGGATTTATGCCGTACTGCATCGCGATCGGCACTATCAGCGGTACCACGATTATAATAGCGGAGAATATTTCGACCATATTTATGACAAGGAGAAAGAGGTTCAGCAGGATGAGGAAGACGAGCTGGCTCGAAACGAAGCGATGGATGAGCTGGAACATCTGCATCGGGATTTGCTGGTCGATGAGATAGTTTGTCAGACCGAGCGCGGTCCCGAGGACGACGAAGATTGCGCCGACGAGCATCATGCTCTTCCTGGTGATCCTGGGGAGGTCCTTGAAGAACTTGACGTCGCGGAGCACGAAGACTTCTACGACGAGGACGTAGAATGCCATGATCGCGCTCGCTTCCGTCGCCGTGAAATAGCCGGCGTAGATGCCGCCGATAATGATGATGGGAAGCGGTATCTCCCAGACGCCTTCCTTGAGCGCCCCAAAGGCCTCCCGGAACGAAAACGCCTGACGTTTCACCCCCGCACGAATGCCGGTGTAAATGCTGTACGCGGATAGCATAACAATCAGGAGTATGCCGGGAATCACGCCCGCTGCGAACAGCTTGTCGACGCTTATCCCTGCGACAATTCCGTACAGGATGATCGGCAGGCTCGGCGGAAAGAGGAGTCCGAGGCTTCCCGATGTCGTCATCAGCCCGGTCGCGAATCTTTCCGGATACGACTCCTTAACCAGGACGGGATAGAGCAAACCTCCAAGTGCAACGATGGTCACGCCGGACGCGCCCGTAAAAGCGGTGAAGATAGCCGTGGATATTATCGAAACTATGGCAAGTCCGCCGGGCATCCAGCCGAAGAAAGCCTGGGCGAGACGCACGAGCCTCTTGGGGGCGTTGCTTTCCGCCAGTATATATCCAGCGAATGTGAAGAGCGGTATCGCTATAAGCGCCGGCAGGCTCGCGAGCCGGTACAGCTCGACGATCACGGCTGATGTGTCAACGCCGATGGATTTGAAAAGAAGAAGCCCGCCCGCCCCGATTAGTATGAAGACAGGCTCGCCCAGCAGGACGAGAAGGAGGATTATGACGCCAATGACGACGTACGACATTTTTTCTTTATACCTGTTGAAGTTCTGTGTGGAGCAGGGTGGATGAATTCAATCTGCAGTTCCGGCGGGAGTGTGGGCTCAAACGACTTCGGCCGACTGTGGGCCCTCGACCGCGACCTCGACTGCCTTGAAGAGGAAATGCAGTCCGATCAGCCCGAAGCCTATCGGTATGATCATCTCCAGGTAATACGGCATCACGTTCTTTCCCATGAACGTGAAAAGGGGCTGGTTATTGTATTTGATCTCGTCGGCGACGAAAGACGCGCTGGCAACGGATAGGAAGTAGCAGACCACCGTCGCGCTGATATGGAGGACCACCTGTACGATTCTCTGAAGTAGATTGGGCAACCGCTTAGTGATGATATTTATCGAGAAATGCCGCGATTCCTTCGCCGCGAGGGCGGCACCGAGAAATCCGATCCAGAGCACCAGATGCCGCAGAAACACGTCGGCCCAGATAATCCCTGTCGACCAGAACTCCCTCAGTATCACCTGTAGAAAGGCCATCACCACAGTCACTGTCAGGAAT
>JAJYGB010000385.1 GCA_021785235.1 Bacteroidota bacterium | reverse complement strand
CAGTCCGTAAGGTTTGTTCTTGCTCTGAATATATAAGCCGGGCGCTCAGCCTGCAACGAGTTTCCGCTCCATCCTCCACGCGGACTTACGTCGCCTTCGGATCAATTTAGCTTATGTCTGTTTCAGCTTCCAATAAACCGAACAAAATTCGGTGTAATCTTGTGTAAGCACCGAAAAGAGTCTAATTTGTTCTCATGCTGGATGATTTCAATTCACTGTCCATTCCGGGAGCCAGAATCGTATTGCGTTCCGTGGACCTGAGGGATGTCGACGCCCTCTTCAGGATTATCTGCAATTCCCATCAGCATCTCGAGAAGTGGCTCCCCTGGGTGGATTTCGTTCAGACAATTGACGACGAGAGACACATCGCGGAACAGTGGATCTACGATATGCAAATGAGAGCCGCCATCCATCTTTGCATTACATTCGAGAACGAGATCGTGGGCCTCATCAGCACCCACCAGATCGACTGGATGAATCAGCGGACGAGTATCGGATACTGGATCGGCAGCGGGAGCACCGGGAAGAACTTTGCGACGGAGGCCACTGCAGTCCTTCTCAAATACCTCTTCGATTCTCTGAAACTCCACAGGGTTTTTATCCAGGCTGCCACGGAGAACGTTGCGAGTAACCGCGTAATCGAGAAACTCGGGTTCGTGTGGGAGGGCCTCCTGAGGGAGAACGAGCGTGTCAAGGATTCGTTTCTCGATCATAACATCTACGGGATGACGCGCAACGACTTCATGAGGCTTGAGAAGGTTTTCTCGCCGTACCTCGAAATGCAATTCCCACGGGACCCGGCATAGTCCCTACTCGGAAGCGAAGCGCGGCACGCATTAAAGGTCATATTTGTCGTCAGTGGCGAGTCTGTCTGAAATCTCCCTTCTGATATAGGCCGCATTGATCGGAGTATACTTGAGAAGGCGCCGCACCGCTGTCAGGTAAGTCCGAAGCATGTCGCCTTCCGCTATTATTGCAAGCGCCGCCTTTGCATGGCTCTCCACGCGTTCGATCGCATCGTAGACAAATGCGCGCGCAATGTCCGAATAAAAACCGGAATTCTTTGCGCCGCTGTTCTCCATCTTTCGCACACGAAGCAGGACGCTCTCCATCGCGTATGCCTCCATTGTCATATCGGCGATGTGCCAGACTACTTCCTGCTCATACTCGAGCTTGTCCATATATTTTTGAAAAGCGGCTCCGGAAACCAGAAGCCCTATCTTCTTCGCGTTGGCCGCGAGGTTCATCTCATCCGCAAGCAGCCCGTCGTATTTAGATTCACCGGCCGAAAAAGAGATAACCTCATCCATCAGCTTCTGGGCGGCCGCCATCAACGGCAGCTCACCCTTCATGGCGCGGCGGATAAGCATCGATGGGATCAGGAGCCGGTTGATCTCGTTCGTCCCTTCAAAAATACGGTTGATCCGCGAATCGCGGTAAGGACGCGCGACAGGATACTCTTCCGAGAACCCGTAACCTCCGAATATCTGTACCCCTTCATCGGCGACATAGTCAAGAATCTCGGACGCGTACACTTTTATTATACTGCACTCAACGGCATATTCCTCTATACCCTTCAATGTCATTACTGCGGCATCCGGGCTCTTCTTATCAACGTTCTGGAGTATCATGTCTATCAACCCAGCCGTCCTGTAGACCATGGTCTCACCGACAAAAGCCCTGATTGCCATCTCGCCGAGCTTGTGCCTTATCATGCCAAACGAAATGATTGGCACCTGAAATTGTTTCCTCGTCTTGGCATACCTGACTGACTCGGTTATTATCGCCTTGGCACCACCGATCACGCTGGCTCCCAGTTTGAATCTACCTATATTGAGAATATTCAGCGCGACCCTGTGGCCCTTTCCGATTTCACCTATGACGTTTTCAGCCGGAACGTCGACGTTATCCAGGTTCAGCGCCGTCGTCGAAGAGCCCTTGATCCCCATCTTCTTCTCTTCTTTTCCAAGCGAGATCCCCTTGTACCCCTTCTCCAGTATGAACGAAGTAAATTTGTCTCCCCCGACCTGCGCGAATGTGATGTAGACATCGGCAAACCCGGCGTTGGAAAGCCACATCTTGTTTCCATTCAGAGTGAAGTGTTTACCGTCCGGTGAAGGCGTCGCGACTGTTTTTGCCGACAGTGCGTCGCTGCCGGACCCTGGTTCCGACAGCGAATAGGACGAGATCAGTTGCGCGGTGGCGAATTTGGGAAGGTACTTTTTCTTCTGATCTTCAGTCCCGAAATAAACTATCGGAAGGGTTCCGATACCGGTGTGCGCGCCGTGGCTCACTGCAAATGCGCCGGCTCTTCCAAGATTCTCCGCGACCAGCATCGAGCTTGTTTTGTCCAGGCCCAGGCCGCCGTACTCTTCGGGGATATCCACGGAGAGCAAGCCGATTTCTCCCGCCTTCCTGAGAAGCCCCGTCGACAGATCGTAGTTGAGCTCTTCCAGCTTCTCAACATTCGGCATGACCTCCTTGTCGACGAAATCTTTAGTAGTATCGGCTATCATCTTGTGTTGTTCACTGAAATCTTCCGGTGTAAAGATTTCTTCGGGCTTCGTGTCTTCGATGAGGAAGCTTCCGCCCTTCTTAAAATTGAGTTTCTGGTTCTGGGTCGTTTCCATTTGCAGTTCCTCAGATTATGTTTTCAAAAATGCCCGCGGCACCCATGCCGCCGCCGATACACATTGTCACCATGCCATATCTGGCTTTTCTTCTCCTCATTTCATGCAGAAGCGTCGCTGTGAGTTTCGCCCCGGTGCAGCCGAGGGGATGGCCAAGCGCCACAGCACCGCCATTCACATTAACTTTGGCTCCATTTATACCGAGTTCCCTGATCACTGCCAGCGCCTGCGATGCGAAGGCCTCGTTCAGTTCGATCAGATCGATATCTTCCAGTTTCAGACCGGCCAACTTAAGTGCCTTCGGTATAGCCTTGATCGGACCGATCCCCATAATCTCCGGCGGGACACCCGCGACGGCGAAAGCAATGAACCTGGCCATCGGCTTTAACCCCATTGCCTTTGCCCTTTCGCCGCTCATGACTACAGAAGCGGCCGCACCGTCGCTCATCTGCGAAGAATTTCCCGCGGTCACCGTACCTCCCTGCATGAACACCGGTTTAAGCTGCGCAAGTTTGTCCAGGGCAGTGTCTTCGCGTGGACCCTCGTCGACGTCGAAGGTCGTTTCCTCAACGGTGTTCTTTCCACCTCTTC
>JAJYGB010000124.1 GCA_021785235.1 Bacteroidota bacterium | reverse complement strand
TCTCTTACGATTCGAGGAAAACCCTGAACGAAATGAGAGACAGGCGCACCGAAGAGCGGGCATGGTAGAATTCTTCGTTAAGCACCTTATATCAGGCCGGCACTCTCCATATTGCCCGGTGCACTCGCGGGCTTTGGCAAGGAAGTCCATCGCATCCGGCACGCGCTTGTCGGAACGGAAACTGTGCCGGCTATCTCCGTTTTCACCAGCTGAGGAAACATTTCCCGAAGAGCGTCGCCATCATCAGCCGTCAAGCATGAGCGACGGAACCTGTATGGCCGACGCGGCGTTCTTTCTTTCTGTGAAAGCGGTTCAGTGATACCGAACGATCTCTTTGCCCACCAACCATGGAATGAAATCTAACCTTGCATGCCAATCTCTATGAATGAAATTAGAAAATTCATCGGTTTTGATCTCGGTGCTGAAAGCGGGCGCTGCGTCGTTACTACGTTCCGGGAGGGTAAGTTAACCCTGGATGAGGTCCACAGGTTCAACACCCATAATGTGAGATCCGAGACGGGATTCTTTTGGGACGTGCTGGCGATCCATGAAGAGATCGTTGAAGGACTTTCCAGGGCACAAAAGGCATTCGGGTCCGAATTCGACGGGATCGGGGTCGACACCTGGGGCGTCGACTACGTCCTTCTGGACGGCGAGGATCGAATCCTCGGCTACCCGTACCATTATCGCGACAACCGCACCGACGGCATGATGGAAGAGGCATTCAAGGTCGTCCCCAGGGAGAAAATGTATGCGAGGTCCGGGACCCAGTCCGCGCAGTTCAACACCGTCTTCCAGTTATTGGCGGAAGAAAGGAGAAAACTCAGTCTCCTTACCGTGGCGGACAAAATGCTCCTGACGCCCGACTATCTCAATTTCATGCTTTCCGGCAGGAAGCGATCTGAATTCACGATTGCATCAACCACCGGTCTTGTAAATCCCAGGACGAGAAATTGGGATTGGGAGTTGATCCGTGAATTCGGTTTTCCCGAAAGACTCTTTCCAGAGATGATCGAGCCGGGCACCCGACTCGGAACCCTGCGTCGATCGATTGCGGAGCGAACGGGACTCGACCCGGACATTCCCGTTATCGCGGGCGCGGGACATGACACAGCATCGGCAGTCGTTTCGGCTCCGGCCACTGACGGGAGGTGGGCGTTCCTGAGCTCGGGCACGTGGTCGCTGATGGGCGTCGAGCTGAAAAAACCGATCCTGTCGCGGGACGCGATGGAATTCAATTTCACTAATGAGGGCGGGGTTGATGGAACGACCCGGTTCCTGAAGAACATAATCGGCTTGTGGCCGATACAGGAGTGCAGGAGATATTGGGCCGAGAAGGGAAATGAATACAGCTACGCGCAGTTGACATCTATGGCGTCGGAAGAAAGCTTCGCGGGAGCCTGGGTCGACTTGAACGATTTGAGATTCCTGAAGCCGGGTGAGATGCCCGACAAAATCCGGGCATATCTGAACGAAACCGGGCAGCAATCCCGTGGGGACGTCGGGTTTATCATACGTGTCGTCATGGAAAGTCTTGCCTTCAGTTATAGAAAGACGATTGGAGAGATCGAGAAGGTGACGGGCGATAAGATCGAGAAGTTGCACGCAGTTGGCGGCGGAATTAAGAACGAGCTCCTGATGCAGTACACCGCCGACGCTATCGGGCGACCCGTGTATGCGGGACCGATTGAAGGCGCGATCGTCGGGAACGCCGGCGTTGTCGCCGTTGCCACCGGTGCAGTTGCCGGCTACCAAGAGTGGCGAAACGTGGTTGCCCGCTCATTCGACCAGAAGATGTACCGGCCTGAGAATGCCGGCTATTTTGTGGAGAATGAAGAAAAGTACACTGCCATACTGAGACGGAACTAAGACTGCTACTAACAGAACACTTGCCAAGGAGGAGAAGGTCAAAATGTTGAACGAAAAAGCTATAGAGAGCGCATACAACTACTCAAAAGAGGCGTACGGCGAGCTGGGAGTCGATACCGATGAGGCACTGAGAAAGCTGGATCAGTTGAAAATCAGCCTGCATTGCTGGCAGGCCGACGACGTGAGAGGATTCGAAGCCCCCGATACAAAACTTGGAGGTGGTATTCAGGTCACGGGCAGCTATCCCGGGAGAGCTAGAACGATCGCCGAACTCAGAGACGACATCGAGATGGTCGTAAGCCTTCTGCCGGGCAAACAGCGCCTGAACCTGCACGCCATATACGGTGACTTCCATGGGAAAAAAGTGGACCGCGACCAGATTGACGTCAGCCACTTCCAGAGCTGGATCGACTGGGCCAGGAAGCTGGGCATCGGTTTAGATTTCAATCCGACATGCTTTTCACATCCGTTCGCAGACGACGGGTTCACTTTGTCCAGCCTCAACGAAAAATACCGCCGTTTCTGGATCGAGCACGTAAAGCGAACGAGGAAAATAGCGGCGGAAATTGGGAAACAACTCGGCACCGCCTGCGTCAACAACATCTGGATCCCGGACGGATCGAAAGACTCGCCTGTCGACCGCAACCGGCGCCGCGCCATCCTGAAGGAGTCTCTCGATGAAATCTTCGCCGACAAGTATCCAGCTGAGCATTTAAAGGATTCCCTCGAAGGTAAACTGTTTGGGCTTGGCGTGGAAGCGATGACGGTCGGTTCACACGAATTCTATCTCGGCTATGCCGTGAAGAACCGGAAAATCATTTGCTACGACATGGGCCACTTCCACCCGACCGAACAGGTGGGAGACAAGATCTCGGCGGCCCTTCAGTTTCTCGACGAAATATTGGTGCATATTTCCCGCGGCGTGCATTGGGACAGCGACCATGTGGTGATCATGAACGACGACGTACAGTTGCTCGCGCAGGAGATAGTGAGAGCCAACGCGTTACAGAGGGTGCATGTCGCACTCGACTATTTCGACGCCAGCATCAACCGGGTAGGCGCGTACGTTGTCGGCGCCCGCGCCGCTCAGCTGGCGTTTCTGTTCGCGCTTCTTGAGCCGACCGCTCGGCTGAGAGAATACGAAGAGGCCGGAAGGAATTTCGAGCGGCTTGCACTCCTCGAGGTGGCGAAGACAAAACCGTTCGGAGCGGTATACGATTACTATTGCGTGACCAACAAAGTACCGGTTGGTCAGGCTTATATTGAAAATGTTTCCAGATATGAAAGGGATGTTCTGCTGAAACGCGGCAGCTAGAAGAGTCTCAATGATCGATTGTCGCGCGGTGGCTCGAAGTTG
>JAJYGB010000351.1 GCA_021785235.1 Bacteroidota bacterium | reverse complement strand
GAGTATGTTCTCGCCGACAAAGCCGTGCGCGTACGCTTCCGCGATGGCAGTCTCGAGAATCCTGAACCATTTATAATATTCGCCGCGGATATAGATGTACGCGGTCTTGACTCCCATCGCGTATGAGGCGATCAGGATTCCTTCGATAAGCTGGTGCGGGTTGAATTCCAGGATTTGTCTGTCCTTGAACGATCCCGGTTCGCTCTCGTCGGCGTTCACCGCGAGATATTTCGGCTTCTCGTTTCCCTTCGGCATGAACGTCCATTTCAGACCGGTCGGAAACGCAGCGCCGCCGCGGCCGCGTAGACCCGACCTCTTCACTTCATCCGTTACGGCTTCTGGCTGCATGCCGACGGCTTTCTTCAACGCTCCATAGCCGCCGTTGCTTTCATAAACGTCTATTTGTGCGAGGTTGGGAATTCCTGGGAGGACGATCTTCGGGAAGGCGGGATCGCCGTTCTGCGCGTAAAGATGTGTGGTCGAGTCGGACATTATCGTTGAGCCTGTTTCCTGAATTCTTCTATTAAGTTATCGAGCTTCTCTCTCGAAAGATCCTCATAGTAATCGTTGTTCACCTGCATCATCGGAGCCGTTCCGCATGACCCGAGGCATTCGACTTCGCTCAGCGTGAAGAGCCTGTCGGAAGTCGTCCCCCCGACGTTGATACCCAGTCTATGCTCGAGATGTTCAATGAGGTTGTCCGAGCCGCGAAGCATGCAGGAGACGTTTGCACAAACCTGGATGTGGTACTTGCCGACGGGCTGCCGGTTATACATTGTATAGAACGTCACGACACCGAGCACATGATTGTACGGCAGGTCCAGAAGCCCGGCGACGTAGTGCATCACCTCTTCGGAGATCCATCCGAACTGCTCCTGCGCGATCCATAACACAGGAAGGAGAGCCGCCATCGGCTTCGGGTATCGTTTCTTGATTTCCTCAACTCTGCGAAGATTTTCTTCTGTAAACACTTTAGTTGATTCTCAATTCTTAATTTTAAATTTTGAATTCTTATTTGTCCGCTTCGCCCATAATCGGGTCGATACTTCCGATGATGGCGACGACGTCCGAAATCATCTGGCCCTTGAGCAGAGTCGGCAGAGCCTGCAAATTGCAGAATGAGGGTGAACGGATCTTCATCCTCCACGGATGGCCGCTTCCGTCGCTTATTATATAGAACCCGAGCTCGCCCTTTGAACCTTCGGTTGCGACATAAGATTCTCCGACGTCGGGATGGACTCCGTCGTTTACAATCACGAAGTCGTGGATCAGCTCCTCCATTTTGCCGTAAACGCGCTCCTTCTTCGGCAGCACTTTCTTCGGCAAGTCGGACTTGATCGGGCCCTGCGGCATCTTTTCCAGGGTCTGCCGTACGATCTTGACGCTCTCGAGCATTTCCCGCATCCTGACCATATAGCGTGCGAAACAATCGCCGCCCTTTTCCGTGATCACGTCGAAAGATAGCTGGTCGTACACGAGATACGGCGAGAAAGTTCGGATATCGTGTTCGACGCCGGATGCGCGAAGGTTAGCGCCGCTGAAACTGAGGCGGACAGCCGTTTCGGCGTCAATGGTTCCGACACCCACTACCCGGTCAAGAAAGATCCGGTTCTTATTGAGCATTCTGATGATTTCGCTGTAGTGTTTCGGGAAGTCATCGATAAATTTTGTAATTGCCCGCTTCGTCTCGTCGGTCATGTCCTGCGCGACGCCGCCGATCCTCGTGTAGCTGGTTGTGAAACGGACGCCCGTCAGCAGATCGAATACGTCGTAGAGCTTTTCTCTTTCCCTGAAAGCCCAGAGAAACACGGTCATAGCTCCGACGTCCATCGCCATGGCCCCTATGGCCATCAGATGGGACGAAATTCTGGCAAGCTCGGCACCAACAACTCTTATGTACTGTGCACGCGGAGGAGCTTCTACGCCGGCGATCTTCTCGACGGCAAGCGCATAGGCCACATTATTGGCGATCGGTGAAATATAATCGAGTCTGTCGGTGTGCGGAATAAATTCCATGTACGTCGAAGCCTCCGCGATCTTCTCGTAACCCCTGTGGAGGTATCCAAGCTCCGGAATGCAATCGACGACGGTTTCTCCGTCCAGCTTGATGAGAAGCCTCAGCACTCCATGCGTCGCGGGGTGTTGCGGGCCCATATTGAGAACCATGTAGTTCTCAAGAGGATCTTCAAACGTCACGTTAGTGTCTTTATCTTCGAGTGCCTGTACGATCCCGGCAACACTTTCTTTGTTCTGAGTGGAATTAGCCATTAAAGAATTCTCAATCCTAAATACTCAATTCTGAAATCAGTGCGGACACTCATTTCCCGGGGAGAGGAATGGAACCCGGAATGCCCATCAGGGGAAAATCTTTTCTAAGCGGATGATATTCGTACTCCTCCGGCATATACATCCTCCGCAAATCGGGATGTCCTTCGAATGTAATGCCGAACATATCGAAAGTCTCTCTCTCGAACCAGTTCGCCGCCGGGTAGACCGCGGTTACGCTCGGACAAACGGGATTATCCCCGTCGACCTTGACCTTCAGCCGCAGGCGTGCCTTGTTCTTCAACGAGATCATGTTATAAATAACGAGGAATCTCTCTTCGACCGGTACCGTCGCCGGACGCGAATCGTGCTCGATCGCGAGGTAAGCTTTCCTGGACGATGCGTCTTCAAAGTTCAACATGTCCGCGCCGCAGACGTCCGAAAGGAAATCAAACCGGAGTTCCGAATCTTCCTTCAGAAGTCTGCAGACCTCGACAATGCTTTCCCTCTTGACTTCAACAGTCAGTTGATCTTTGAATTCAGATACAGCGATCACGCTCTCTCCGAAGGCGTCCCGGAGTTTTACTTCGATTTTTTCTCTCATCTGGTTTTATTCCACTACTACTTTTTCGGGCTGGCGCTGCTGAGTTCTCGTTTCGCCCGCCTGGATCTTCTTCTGAATTTCCATCAGCGCTTTCAGAAGCGAATCGGGCCGCGGGGGGCATCCCCCGACATAGACATCGACGGGCACAAACTGGTCGATACCCTGGACAACGGAGTACGAACGGTACATTCCCCCGCTCGACGCGCAGACACCCATGGAGATCACCCATTTGGGATCGGGCATCTGATCGTAAATCTTCCGTACGACTTTGGCCATTTTGTATGTAGTCGTTCCTGCGACGATCAACAGGTCGCTCTGACGCGGCGAAAACCTGAACACTTCCGCGCCAAACCGGCTCACGTCGAAGCGC
>JAJYGB010000352.1 GCA_021785235.1 Bacteroidota bacterium | reverse complement strand
GGGACTATGTTATCGACACCAATGACAGGAAGAATCCTAAGATGGTCGAAGGGAAGGCGGTGCTTGCAGGGCTGACGCAAGCAGTCAACCGGCCTTTCAGCGTCGTTCCTTTTTTCGACCCCGGTCCATGGGGTGGCCAATGGATGAAGAGCCGGCTGGGGCTCGATCCATCGGTCGATAATTATGCCTGGTGCTTCAACTGCGTCCCTGAAGAAAACAGCCTTCTTCTGAAAATTGGCGATGCTATCATCGAAATACCTTCGATAAATCTTGTGTTCCATGATCCGGTAAGTCTGCTGGGCAGCGACATCTATAGGCGCTTCGGCGAGGAGTTTCCTATCCGTTTCGATTATCTCGACACGATCGACGGCGGCAACCTCAGCCTCCAGGTTCATCCGTTGACCGAATACATCCGTGAAAAGTTCGGCGTGAGCTACACTCAGGATGAAAGTTATTACATGATGGACGCTAAGCCGGGGGCCGTCGTCTATCTCGGATTGAAGGACGGCGTCAATCCTTCGCTCATGATAAGCGAACTCGAAGAGGCGCAGGAGAAGGGGAAGATGTTCGACGCCGAAAAACATGTCGAGAAGTGGCCCGTCAAGAAGCACGACCATTTCCTGATACCTGCAGGCACTGTCCACTGCTCCGGGAAAGACAGCATGGTGCTCGAGATAAGCGCTACGCCATACATCTTCACTTTCAAACTCTGGGACTGGGGAAGGCTCGGCCTCGATGGAAGACCGCGTCCAATCAACATTGAGCACGGCAAAAACGTAATTCAATGGAACCGCACCACCTCGTGGACTCGAGAGAATCTGGTAAACCGCGTAGAGGCGGTTGCGTCGGGAGACGGCTGGAGAGAAGAACGAACCGGCCTGCACGACTTTGAGTTCATCGAAACGCGCCGTCACTGGTTTACAAAACCCGTCCCACATAATACAAATGGAACTGTTAACGTCCTCAATCTTGTCGAAGGAAAGGAGGCCGTTGTCGAAAGCCCGAAAGGCAAGTTTACGCCGTTCATAGTTCATTACGCCGAAACCTTCATTGTCCCTGCCGCGATTGGCGAATACACGATTCGTCCCTACGGAGAGAGTGAAGGCAAGGAATGCGCGACTATAAAGGCTTATGTCCGCAGGAAAAATTAACGCCATACTATTTTGAATTAGAGGGAGAACAATGAAGGAAAAGACCAACATATTCTTGATAGTGGCATCGGTAGTTGCCGCGCTCGGAGGACTGCTGTTCGGGTTCGATACCGCGGTCATCTCGGGTACCACTCCGTTTATACAGCCTTTCTTTCACCTGAGTGATGTCGGACTCGGCTGGACCGTGAGCAGTCTTCTGGTAGGCTGCATCGTCGGCGTCACGTTGTCGGGAAGGCCTGGCGACCTTTTTGGAAGAAGGAACACGCTGAGAGTTGCCGCGCTCGTGTTTTTCATCTCCGCCGTAGGGTCATCGCTTGCTGGGAAACTTTCGGTGTTCATCGTGTTCAGATTCTTCGGCGGCATCGCCGTCGGTACGGCGTCAATGCTTTCACCGATGTATATCTCGGAAATCTCGCCGGGTGCCAGGAGGGGAGCGCTCGTATCCCTCAATCAGCTCGCGATAGTGATAGGTATCCTGATCGCCTTCTTCTCGAATTACCTTCTCGTCGGTGTCGGACCGGACAACTGGCGCTGGATGCTGGCGGTGATGGGACTCCCGGCGCTCTTCTTCTTCATTTCACTCCTCTTCGTGCCCGAAAGTCCAAGATGGCTCGTGCAGAAGGGGAAAACCGAGGAGGCATTCGGCATTCTCAGCCGGATCAACGGCAGCGAGAGAGCATCATCCGAGCTGCGCGACATAGAGGCAAGCGTTCATAACGAAGAACAGGGGACTTACCGCGAGGTGTTCTCGAAGGAACTGCGGCCCCTTTTGATGATCGGAGTTCTGCTGGCGATCTTCCAGCAGATGACGGGAATCAATTCTATCATGTATTACGCGCCGATAATCTTCCAGAAGATAGGCAACGGCACGAGTTCGGCGCTTATGCAAACAATAGCGGTCGGAGCGGTCAACCTGACGTTCACTATCGTGTCGCTTAAACTCATCGACAGATGGGGGCGGAAGCCTCTTCTCATTGTCGGTGCGATTGGAATGGTCGTTTCGCTAACAGTCATCGCGATCGCTTTCTTCATGCACCATTTTGAAGGTTACCTCATCCTCGTGTTCATACTTGTGTTTATCGCCTCTTTCGCCGTCTCCATCGGACCGGTCGCGTGGGTCGTCATCGCGGAAATTTTCCCGAACAAGCTGCGCAGCAAGGCAATGTCCGTCGCGATCGTCACGCTTTGGGCATTCACCTTTCTCGTCTCGCTCACTTTCCCGGTAATACTCGACAGGCTCGGCGGCGGAGCGGCGTTCGCGATATTCGGAGCGATGTGTCTGCTCCTTCTCTTTTACGTCATATTCAGACTTCCCGAAACGAAAGGGAAGAGCCTGGAAGAGCTCGAGAAAATACTTCTGAGCAAGAGAAGCTAAAAAACTGCATATAGATAACACAGAACGATGCGGATTCCCACGGATTCTTAATCCTGTTATTGACAAGGTTTGAACCGTGGGAATCGTTGGGGTTAAGTGAAATCCGCGTGTGAAAGTGCAGACATAGGAGGGGATAACTGAAGAATAGTATTCTGATAACGCGGAAGAGAAGGACTCTCTCTTACCCTTTGTCTGCGCCCTGGATCCGCGTTATCCGACCCTGACCTTCACGACGCATTTATGCACGGCGCCGTCCGATATCATTGGTGCGTGCGCGTCGCCGGGAAAGAATAGCGCGAACATGTTCGGCTTAAGCGCGAGGTATGTCTGTGGAGGATCGAAGAAAAACTCAATGTCTCTCTCATTGTCGTACGGGGTCTGAACAGCTGCGCAGTTGTCTCTCGACTTCCATCCGGTTAGTTCGCTCCCGCCGATGAGAAACTGAACGTCGATATAATCCCGATGTGCTTCGAGCAAAGCCTCTTGCTTTGATTTCCCCGGTCCTGTCTGGACAAGCGCGAAAATATTATCGCCTTCGATTTCGTACTTGCCGGTCTTGAGAGAGCCGAGGTCAGCCCGCCGAAGAAAAGCGAATGCCGTTTTGAAAGCTGGACATAACGCGAAGTATGTTTCTGCGTTGGAAAGGTTATCCAAAATCATAATACAGCCTCCCGGCTTTTTAGGATCGCGTTACTTGTCATCTTTTTGTCTCTT
>JAJYGB010000196.1 GCA_021785235.1 Bacteroidota bacterium | reverse complement strand
TTTACGGAAGCACGAATTCCGTGTTACGACTTTCGATTGATAAGCTAAATGGGGGGGAAGTGAGATTCAAGGAAGACTGAAGGCATTTGCACTTCCGCCGGTGCAGGAATATCTTCGAGTATCAACTTTCAACTGGGAATCGAGGAGAGAGATGAAAACACTTGGACTTATCGGCGGCACCGGCTGGGTGTCGACGGTCGATTACTACAGGGTAATTAACAAAGAGATAAACGTGCGCCTCGGAGGGCTAAACTCCGCGAAGATGATTATGTATTCCATCAACCAACAGGAATTCAGGCCCGCGACAGACGAATCAGGTCTGGCGGAATTCGCCGAGTATTTGACCGGCATCGCCAGACGCCTGGAGACCGCCGGTGCTGAATGCCTCGTGCTTTGTGCCAATACCCCCCACATGGCGGCTGACCTGGTGCAGGCAAAAATTGGAATACCGCTGATACATATTGCCGACGTCACCGCGAAAGCTATTCTCAGCAAGAACATGAAGAGTGTCGGACTCCTCGGTACCAAGATGACCATGGAGCAGAGCTTCTATAAGGACCGCTTGAAAAGCTTTGACATTGCCACGCTCGTTCCTGATCAGCCACAGCGCGAGTACATAAACAGGACCATCATGACCGAACTCGAACTGGCTGTGCTTAAGGACGAGACTCGGAGCAAATATCTGGAGATAATCGATAGCCTTGTTGCAAAAGGCGCGGAGGGAATCATACTCGGTTGCACAGAGATCCCGCTTCTCATCAAGCAATCCGACTGTGAAATCCCCGTGTTCGACACCACTACGTTGCACGCCATGGCGGCGGTGGAATTCGCGCTGTCAGATGAATAGATGGCGCGAGGGCCTGACTGAGATCTGGGATTTCCTGGAGTAATTCTCCGCGAAGTCACGACCTATCAACGGATACCTTTGACTTTCTGCAAGTCAAAGAACGTCTGCAACATCATTACCAAATCGTTGATCTAGAGAGAGTAACCGGGCACGTCGGCTGTTTGCACTTCCGAGGCATGGCCGATAAATTTCGGAACTCGAACTCTGGAAGATTCGACCGGAGGCCTTTCTTGACGTTGCGAGGTCGTTCAGCTCAAAGGACGAATCGACGGAACGTCTTTTGGAGTGTAAAAAACAGTTGGAGGAATAAATGCACAAAGCGATTCAATACAGTTTTAGATCAGCCGCCGTGACGCTGCTGATTTCAATCATGGTCGGCGTCAGCTCGGTCTCAGCACAGACGCCAACCGAAAGCAGTCATCGCGGCTGGAGCCATCTGAAGTACGCGATCTTCTTCACCTCGTATGATATGGAAAATCTTCTTGCTGATCCCGCTCAGTTCAAGAAGACTATGGAATACTTCGCTCCCGTGATGCCTGACAGGGTTTACATCGACGGAGTCGGTCGCGGCGGCAAAGTGGATGTTCCGCTGCTGAAGGAGATAGCTGCGAGATTCCGCGCGATGGGAATAAAGGCCGATGGCGCCATGGTCGCGACTTCACCCCGGGGCGGACCTTCCGCGTACAACAATCCTGAAGACCTTGCTTCGCTTAAGGAAAGGATGCAGGGTTTGGCACAGGTGTTCAACAAAATTATACTGGACGATTGGCTCTTCACGAATGCGACCGACTCGAAGAGCGTTGCTGACAGAGGCGACATGACCTGGGCCGAGTACCGCACCAAGTTGATTCTGGAACAGTCGAAGAAATATATCATCGATGCCGCGAAAGAGGTTAATCCGAAAGTCCAGGTAATAATAAAATTCCCCAACTGGTACGAAGGGTTTGCCGAGAACGGCTACGATGTGAAGGATGAGGTGAAGCAGTTCGACAAGTTGGCGATCGGCATCGAGACCCGCGTGCCTGAGACTCAACACCAGCACATTCCGATTTATACGGGATACTTCCTGCAGAAATGGGAATCGAGCGCCGATGCGGCGAAGTGGGTAGGATCATGGCTCGATAACTATGGCATGGTTGGCCAATCGAACGATTACAACGCGCAGGTTTGGCAGGCGGTCCTCGCGCGCACGCCTGAGATAATACTCTGGTGCGCCGGTCAGCTCTGGCCGACAAATCCTTCCAGCAACGTCTATCCGGATTTCGTTGCGAAACTTCCGGAGTTCAACCGTGTTGCGGGACTGTTGAACGGCAAATCCCGCGGCGTGCCGATTTACATGCCCTTCGGTTCAACTGGCGAATACAACATCGCCGGTTATTTCGGGATGGCGGGGATACCTCTCGATCCCGTGACGACATTTCCGAAAGAAAGCCCTATATCCATATTCTGCCTGAACTCAGCAAAGGACCACAACCTTGCTTCTGAGCTCATCAGCCAGCTTACCGATGGCAAGAACATTTTCATGACTTACGGCCTTTGGAAGAAACTTGCCGAAGAGGGAACTGAATTCAAGAATGTCCTTAGCCTCCTTCCATACAGCGGCCAGGTGAGCGGCTCAACGTTTGGGCTCCTTCAGGGATTTGGCGAAAAGACTCTCAAGGCGGACAGGAAATTCACTTTCCCCGGCATAGAGGTGACTACATGGCCGGAGACACGCGACGTTACGCTGTCGCGCGAGGATTTTGATTTCCCCGTCCTCATGCGGGTTCACTACCTGAACGGGACGATCTACATACTCAACATGCCGAGCAATTCCTACGACCTTCTCCGGCTGCCTGTTCGGGTTCTCGACGCAATCCGGAGGCCATTCAACAAGGAGTTGGGCGTGCAGCTCGACGGACCCGGACGCATCGCGATGTACCTGTTCGGTGAAAAGCAGTACGTCCTGTATAACATGAGTAACAGGATCGAGCCCGTCTCCCTTAGATTTGACAAGGCGATTCAGACACAGGGATGGAGGGAACTTGTCCGCAACGAGGAGGTGAAGGCTACAGTCGACTCAGCGTCCGCGCGGTTCCACGGCTATCCTCATTTTCACGGACCGGTTTTCAGCGACGTGTCGTTGACGCTGCAGCCATATGAGATAACTGTAGTTCAGGCGCCCTGACGAAATTCCATCGGGTAGTCCGGAATTCTGTCCGGGCTACCCGTCCCATCTTTCAAGTTTTACTCAAGGCGCTTTCGGGCGCATGCTGCGCTACTGTACGTTTTGCGCCGAGAACGTCTGCCCCGTCACTTGCGCGACAAGACTGTTCTGCTCAGTATTTCACACACCACATTACGGGAGGAGGAGAAAAATGAGTGATGCGGTTATACCCGCGAATCAACCCGCCG
>JAJYGB010000636.1 GCA_021785235.1 Bacteroidota bacterium | reverse complement strand
AAGCTGAAAGGTCCTTTCGTTCGCCCTGAAGTCGGGGATCAGCATCGTCGAATCGGCGTTAACAACGCCTACGAGCGTGACCCTCGGGAAGTCGAGTCCTTTCGCGACGATCTGTGTCCCGACGAGCATGTCAGCCTCGCCGTCGCCGAACTGTGTTAGCATCTTGTCGTGTGCGCCGCGTGAGGAAGTAGTATCAAGATCCATTCTTAGAATTCTTGCCTCCGGAAACGTCGCCGACAGTTCCTCCTCAACCTTCTGAGTGCCGGTGCCGCCGTAGTAAAGCTTATCGCTCCCACAATTCGCGCATTTCACGGGTGGGATTTTAACAAAACCACAGTAATGACATCTCAAATGATTTTTCTTTTTGTGGAAAGTAAGAGCTAGGTCGCAGTTCGGACACATTTCAGTTGCCCCGCACTGGCCGCATTGAAGATACGTGGAGAAGCCTCTTCTGTTCCTGAGAATTATTATGCCTTCTTTCCTCGCCAGCCGGTCGTTTATTTTCGAGCGAAGCTCGTCGCTGAAACTCCCGAAGATCAGCTTTTCCCTTCTCTTCTTCTTCATATCGACGATTTCAACCTTCGGCATCTTTGCATTGTCGATCCGTTCCGGTAGAGTCAAAAGTTTGTACTTACCGCTCTCGGCGTTGAAATACGACTCAACCGAAGGCGTGGCGCTGCCGAGGAGAGCTACCGACTTATTGATGAGGCATCGCATGACAGCCACGTCCCTGGCATTGTACCTCGGGACAGTGTCGCTCTGTTTGTAGCTCGATTCGTGCTCCTCATCCACCACAATGAGTCCGAGGTTCTTCACTGGTGCGAACACGGCGCTCCTCGCCCCGATCACAACCGACGCTTCGCCTCTGTAAATTCTCCTCCAAGCATCATATCTCTCGCCTAAAGACATGCGGCTGTGCATGACCGCGACTCTTTCGGCAAAACGCTTTTTAAATCGATCAACTATTTGTGGTGTCAGCGAAATTTCAGGGACAAGGACAATCGACCCTTTCCCATTCGCGAGGGTGTGATCGATCGCCTCGATGTACACCTGCGTCTTCCCGCTTCCTGTAACCCCGTGAAGTAAAAAAGTCGAATATTCGCCTGAATCCACCGCGGCATTCACCTGGCTTACACGATCAGCCTGATTCTTAGTGAGATCAAAACTCTTCTCAGCCTCATGATACGCGAACTCCGCCTCCCGATAACTCTCTTTGTCGTAAAGTTCGACGATCCCCTTTTCAACAAGGGACAATAGTGAGGACATGTTTGCCTTCGACTGCGCGAGGAGTTGTACAACACTTACGCCTCCGTCCATGACTTTCTGAAGCTGTGAGAGTTTCAGGAGGATGGCCGACTGCTTCGTGGCCCGCTTATCGAGCTCGTTAAGAACCGAGTTAAGATTCATTGGGTCGGCATAGTCCGCTTTGAACTGCACATAACTTTCGAATTTTATGGAAACGCGCGGCTCATCGAGCCTTTCTGAAACTTCTACCACGCCTGCCGCTTGAAGTTTTCCGATATGATAGCGCAGCGCGGTGGAGCCAAGTCTCCGGCCGAGTTGTTTAATGGATATCCCCTTCCCTCCCTTAAGCTCACCGATTATTCTCCGGCGAAATTCGTTTGCATCGATAGCGTCCGCCGAAAGAAGTCTCACATGCTGCGAACTCTCTATGGATGTGCCCGTCGGGCCCGCCGTCTTCAGAGCCTCGCCCCAGGAGCTTAGGTAATAATCTGAAATCCAGCGAGTTAGGCGGAGCATCTCCTCGGGAAACATCGGCGACTCATCGAGCACATCCTGAACGGGTTTAATCTGGCTGAGTCCGGACTCAGCCGACACGCCCACTACCACACCGGTGAGAAATCTCTTTCTGAACGGAGCTACGACTCTGACTCCAACCTTTACGGCATCCGCAAGAGCCGGCGGGATCTCGTAGGTGAATTGTCTGTGCACCGGGACCGGAAAAGCGACATCGCAGAATCTGTTTTTCAATCCCTGTTTAACTCCGCATTGATCCGCTCCATAACATCCCTGAGCGGCATCCCCTTCTCCTCCGCGATTCTTTTGCATTCGTCGAATTCTACCGCAACCCTTCGCCTTCCATCGAGGCTGCTTTCCTTCACTCTGACCTCGCCGAAGCTCGTCGTCGCAGTCTTCAGATCGCGATGCAATTTAGACCGGCGGATCGTCTGGATCCGAAGGCCAAGTGTGGTTGATTGGGAGAAAATCTCCGATGATATCTTATCGAGGAGAGGTTCAGCCATCAGGACAGTAAACACGAAACCCGGCCTTCCCTTTTTCATGATGACTTGAGTGACATAGGCGTCGGTGGCACCTTCGGCGAGCACCCTTTCGATAAGATGTGGGATAATCTGCGGATTGATGTCATCCATGTTGGTCTCAACGAGCAGGACATGATCTTCTTCCGTGGGCGATTTAATTTGTCCGATCACAACCCTGAGCAAATTCGGGAGTCTTCCAAAATCCTTGGTACCCGCACCGTATCCGACACTTTCCACTTCTATCGGCGTGTCTTTCAATATACCTTTCGAAATCGCCGCGATAATTGCCGCGCCCGTCGGTGTGGTCAATTCATGGGGCACGTCATTGAACACTGTCGGGTATCCCTTCAGTATTTCAAGCGTTGCCGGTGCAGGGACCGGCAAGACTCCGTGTTGAGCTTCCACATAACCGTTCGAACCAACCCTAACAGGTGAAGTGTATATCCCTTCTATTCCGGCAAGTTCGAGACAAATAGCGGTCCCCACGATGTCCACTATGGAATCAACTGCGCCCACCTCATGGAAGTGGATCTTCTCGAGAGTTGTATCGTGTATTTTCGCTTCCGCTTCGGCGATTCGTTTGAATATCTCCGTGGATTTTCCTTTCACGCTCCTCGAAAGCGGGGACGAATCTATCAAATGCTTTATCTCAAGGTAACTCCTGCCATGCTCATGGTTAGGAGAACCATGGGCGTGATGGTGACCCTCGTCGTGATGGTGATGATCCGAATCGCCGTGCGAATGGTGATTGATGTTTTCGCCGAGATCATTCACCGATTCAACTTTTCCCGATACTACAACGTCTACTTTCGCCGCCGTAATACCGCTTCGGATTACTTTGGTTGTCCTCAACTCCACATTTCCGAGATTCAGCTTCGCGATTTCAGACCTGAGTTTCGCGATGTCGATGCCGGCAGACACGAAAGCTCCAAGTACCATATCGCCTGCAATCCCTGCAAATGTATCTA
>JAJYGB010000041.1 GCA_021785235.1 Bacteroidota bacterium | reverse complement strand
CGGGTAAATGAATGTGGAACCCGCTCCATTGATGATCGTCTGCGCATTCACCATAGCGGTGGATACGAGTACGGCAGCAAGGGCGATCAAAACTTTCTTAAGCATCACTATGCTCCTCTCTTTTTTGATTGTTAAGATTTAAATGAATCTCTAATGTCAATTTAAGGCGTCCCTGCTTAGAAACTGATGAAGAATGTCGCTCTGGCGAGGACGTCAGCCTTTGAACCCGACAGGCCGTAGGCTACATATTCAACATTCGGCATGAAATGAACGTTCTTTCTGACACTCCAGTCCAAACCACCAAGGATCAGGTTCTGTGTGCTATTGCCAAAAGTGGTGTTCTTCCTGTCCGTGTTCGGTGTGTACATGTCGTACCTTGCTACGAGGCGCAGCTGGTCCATCAGCGCGATCCAGCCGTTAAGGCTAAGACCATTCCGCTTCAGGGTAGTGCCGCCCTCAGTCAAGCCGTTCAGAAAATACTGCGCGCCGAGGCTGAAAGAGCTGTTGGCGTAGTTGACAATTATGTCTCCAACCCTGTTGAACGCATCGGGGCCGGCGCCGTTGTATTGTCCGTTCAGCAGTATCGTCAGCTCTTTCATCGGATTGAATTGGAGATAAAGGTACGCGGCTTTGTACTTGCTGTTGACGGTTTGAATGCTGTTGCCGCTGTTATTTCCGATGAGGAGTCCGGCCGTGAAGGCATCGGAGAACTTCTGGTTGTACGATATTCCCATGTCCCTCGATTGAGAGATCCCGTGTAAATCTTCGATCGTCTTCTCCAGAGGCCTGTAGCCGAATATTCCTTCCGCCATATTGATCTGCGGAGTTCCCTGCAAGCCTATTATGATATTTCCGCCGTCGGTCACGTTTGTCCAGTTTATGAACGCGTCTTTGATCATCGTGGACAGTTTGCCATTTGGAAGGCTTGACGCGCTCGGATCAGATTCCAGCCGGAACTGAGCGGTAAAATCCTGGGCAAGGGTATAGGCAGCAGTCAGATAAATTCTCCTGTAATCGAATGCCTGCATATCCTTTGTCAGTCCGCCGGTGGTCGAATAAGTCGAGGTTGGATTAACGGACGGATTCGACGGATCGTGACCCATAACGTAGTAATAGTCTCCGAAGAACAGACCCGAAAATTTCGGGAGATTCTGCCCGAAAGACACTCCCGCGAACAGCAGGAGAGCCGCAAAGACGTAAAATGATCGCATGAGGTTTCTATCTCCTTTTTGTTTACAATCTACCCGCAAGCTGTGACTTGGGTATTAATAGTGTGTTAAGGATTTATGAACCCGGGTGGGAAGGCGAATGCGGCCGGTGGAATGGCGGGAGGGGGAGTAATGTCGAGCGAAGAGAGAGTATTGGAATGATCAACAGGTGACCGTCACCCTCCTGATGGACAATCAGGGGCGAGTGGCGGTCACCTTTGGTTTCTAAGTCCGCTACACTTTGCTTATGCTATCGAAGAATTTCACGAACGTCTTCACGCCTACCGAGAACTGTCCGAAATCGAAGTTCTCGTTCGGGGCATGGTAACCGTGTTCCGGCAGGCTGAGGCCCATCATCGTTATCGGCGCCTTCAGGTATTTGTCCATCGTTACGACTGCCCCGATGGAACCACCTTCGCGTATGAACGCGGGCTTTTTTCCGAAGGCGTATTGTACCGCGTCCGAAGCCGCCTTTGCGATCGGCCCGGAGAAATCTCCGAGATACGGGCCGAGCGAGCTCGCGGGCTTCACCTTGACGTCGGGATTCAGCTTTTTCACGTAATCGGTGAGGAGCTTGAGAACCTTCTTGGGCGACTGCTTCGGGACGAGTCTCATGCTGATCTTCGCCTCAGCCCTCGGCGGAACGACCGTCTTCACGCCGGGACCCGAGTATCCGCCGACGATGCCGTGGACTTCGAGAGTCGGCATTCCCCAGATCCTGGTTAGAACGTCCGCAGCCTTCGTCGCGCGCATGCTCTTCAAGCCGTGCACCTTCTGGAAACTGCTTACCTTGAATCCGCTCGCAAGAAAGTTCTGGAGTTCTTTCTTCTTCAGCGGAACCACGTCGTCATAGAAGTGGGGGATCTTGACTTTGCCTGTCCTGGCGTCGTAGAGCTGGGAGATGAGTTGGGCAAGCTCTCCGATTGGATTCCTTGCGGCGCCGCCCGTGACTCCCGAATGTGCGTCGTTTGTGCCGGTCTCCAGATGGAGCGTGACTCCCTGCAGTCCGCGGAGGCCGTAAGTTATAGCCGGCTTTGTGCGATCGAGCCACAACGTGTCAGAAACAACTATCACGTCGGATTGTAAATCGTCCTTCTTCATCCTGATGAGCGTTTCGAAATTGGGACTTCCGATCTCCTCCTCGAATTCCCAAATAAAATTTATGTTTATCGGCATGTTGTTCATCCTGGCGTAGTTCGCGGCGTAGAGAGCCGTCATCGCGGGGCCCTTGTCGTCCGTGCTGCCGCGCCCGTAATATGTGTCTCCTTCGATCTGGAACTTGAAAGGCTCGCGGACCCATTCGGGTTCGTTCGCCGGTTGGACATCGAGATGGTTATATATCGACACAGTTTTGTTCCTGGGGAGCGATCCGAATTTCGCGATCACCCCGCGGTTGCCGCCGGTCTCCACGATCTCGGCTGTGCCGCCCATCGACTCGACGATCTGCTTCGCCTTCTCCGCGCCTCGAAGCATGTCTTCCTTGTGTGTCGGGTCCATCGAAATTGTTGGGATCTCGACCATCTCTCGCAGTGTGTTCTCGAAGTCCGCCCGTGAAGCTTTGACGTAACCATCTAAGTTTGAAAGCGAGTCGCTCATTGATTCTCTCCTCGTTTTATTGTCTCGAAAGATTTCTTCGGTCTTTCCTCTCGGATAGAAAATACCAACCCGGTGTGAAAGAATCATGTAAACTGAGGGACCACAAAAAAAGGGAACACCATAGACCAGGTGTTCCCTTCAAACCGAGGAGATGGAGCCCGCTATTTTACGAGTTCTCTCTCGCGCTCTTGCTCGATCTCAACTTCCTTCTTCGGTACCATTCTCAGGAAATCGCCGTATTTCATCGGCTCTTCGAGCCTGCAAGACCAGACGAGCTGCTCTTTTCCGTTTTCGTCTTTCCAGTAAGTGATGTCCGGGCAGCCGTCGCACATGCTCTGGTCTCCGTTCGGCATCAGATCGACAGGCTGAATGATCATGATGGACTGCATGTGAACCTTCTTGAACAACCTCAATGGATTGACCGCCACATACTTTAGGTATTTCCCGAGCGCGT
>JAJYGB010000202.1 GCA_021785235.1 Bacteroidota bacterium | reverse complement strand
CGGCCATCAACGGCGTCGCGACGCTCTACGCTCCTTCGCCGGACAAGCTCCTCGAAAACCAGGTCGGGAGACAGGTCCTACTCGAAATGAAATCCGGTAAGACAGGCAAGGAGTTTAGGCAGGTTGTTGTTCCCATTTCGCAGAACCAGTTTGCCAACCTGCGCTACAGCCAGTGGGAATACGACAGAAGGATAATCGTTGACAAGGAAAGCCACGACGAGATCGGCTATGTCCATCTTCGCGCGATGGGAACCTCAGATTTCTCCCAATGGGTTAGAGACTATTATCCTGTCTTTAATCGGGAAGGATTGATAATCGATGTCCGCGACAACCGCGGTGGGAACATCGACAGCTGGATACTTGAGAAGTTGATCCGCAAGGCATGGATGTACTGGAAGCCCCGCGATGAGAAGCCGTTTTGGAATATGCAGTACGCATTCCGGGGATATATCGTAGTGCTGTGCAACCAATTTACCGCCTCCGACGGCGAAGCGTTCACGGAAGGCTTCAAGCGGCTTCATCTTGGCAAGGTGATCGGCATGCGCACGTGGGGAGGTGAAATCTGGCTGTCGTTTGACAACGGCCTCCTTGATGGCGGGATAGCTTCAGCTGCCGAACTCGGCGTGTATGGCCCGGGCGGGCACTGGCTCATAGAAGGTCACGGAGTCAATCCGGACATCGTCGTCGACGATACCCCGCATGAAACTTTCGAAGGACATGACGCCCAGCTGCAGGAGGCGATAAAGTACCTGATGACTCAAATAAAGGAACATCCGGTGACAACCCCGCCTCCTCCTCCGTATCCCATCAAGGCTTTCAATTACAACAAATGAAGCGGGGCTCTTTACTGGCCGGCAGGTGCTGCCCGGCTTTGAATATATCGCAGAGTGACACGGAGGAACACGGAGAGCCCCAGAGATTATTTTCTTTTCTCCGTGTCACTCTCTTTTCTCTGCGGATCTCTGTGTAATTGTTAAACGTCTGCCTGGCAGGCATCCTGGTCTTCAAGGGGAGGAAAATATACTAACGTTTGTAGTCCGAGCTCTCTTTGGCGCCGGTAGGTGCAGGGCCGGTATGAGAGATACCTTTCACATGTCCGAGATAAAGAACGCTGTTTATCAGACCGATGTGGCTGAATGCCTGTGGAAGGTTGCCGAGCTGCTTGCCGGTCACAGGATCGACCTCCTCAGAGAACAGCCCGGTATTACCCGCATATTTTAGGACTCTGTTTAAAATACTTTCCGCTTCATCTATTCTTTCGGAAAGCGCGAGAGCCTTGATAAGCCAGAATGAACAAAGGAGAAATGTCCCTTCCTTGCCCGAGAGCCCGTCGTCTCCGATGTACCGGTAAACTAGGCCGCTCTCGGTCGTCAGCTTTGCGAGCGTGGCGTTTATCGTGCCCTGAACGCGCGGATCGCCAACAGGAAGGAATCCCATTATGGGTATCATGAGGCTCGTGGCGTCGAGCACGTCGGAGCCGAAAGATTGGACGAAGCTTCCGAGCTTGTCGTCGTATCCCTTCTCAAGGATTTCCTGCTTTATCTTTTCCCTCACGCTTCTCCATTGTTCCAGTGGGGCATTGTACTTCCGGTGTTCCGCGATCTTGATTCCACGGTCGAGCGCGACCCAGCACATGAGTTTCGAGTAGACAAAATGCCTCGGCCCGCCGCGCACTTCCCATATGCCTGAGTCCGGGGTATCCCAAATCTGGCAGACGTAGTTTACGATTCTCGTTATGAACTCGAATTCTCCCTTCGGAATTTCGTCGCCGTATCTTCTCGTTTCGTAAATGGCATTAATAAGCTCGCCGTAAATGTCGTGCTGTCTCTGTTTCGCGGCCCCGTTGCCGACTCTCACAGGCCTGGAATTCTTGTAGCCTTCAAAATTATCCAGCTCGATCTCGGTCAGGTCGGTTTCGCCGTGAAGGCCGTACATTATCTGAATCTTCGAAGGGTCTTCGTTTTTCCTGCAGATGTCTACGAACCAGCGGAGATGTTTCCGCGCTTCCTCATAGTGGCCGATATTGTAGAGCGCCTGAACGGTGAACGATGCGTCGCGTATCCAGTTGTATCTGTAGTCCCAATTTCTTTCTCCACCCAATGACTCGGGTAGGGAAGTCGTCGGTGCCGCGCAGATGGCTCCTGCCCGTTCATGAGCGAGAAGTTTTAGCACGAGACCGGAGCGAACGATCAGCTCCCGCCATGGGCCGTTGAATATAGTGGTATCAGCCGGCGCGTCATGTACCCACTTGCTCCAGTATTCGACCGTTGTGTCAAGCTCTGTCGAGCATTCACCCGAACTCCTAACGACATAGTTAGCATACTGGAGCACAAACCAAATTTCCTGTCCCTGTGACATATCAAGTATGGATGACGCAACGCCGTCTTTGATAACGAACTCTGCGTTAGCCTGCAAATAAAGCTTATGATGGCCCGACGAAGCTTCAAGTCCGTAATTTGTCTCGATGATTGTCGTCGCATCCTTCGCGTAGTTGAAACGAGGAGCGAAAGTAATATTGAATCTGAGCGACCCTTTCCTGCACACCAGCCTCCTGTAGATAACCTGATGCCCCTGTTCACCGGTCGCCCTATCGGATCTAAGCGGCATGAAATCAGTCAGCGTCGCCACTCCTGTGTCGGCGTGAAAGTCTGTTCGGAGAACGTTTGTGTCGGTAATGTATTGCTGCTTTGACGTATGACCGCCGGAGGGCGTTATCGCGAACTGTCCCCCCTTGTTTACGTCGAGCACTGCCGCGAAGACGCTCGGCGAGTCGAGATGCGGGAAACAGCACCAGTCGATTGACCCGTCGTCGCCGATGAGCGCGCATGTTTCCAGATTGCCTATAATTCCGTACTGTTCCAGATCTTTATAGTTGGGCATGTATCTCCTTCAGCCGACAAGAAGTATCGGCGAGTTGAGTTAGTATTGGCTTATATCAATAAAACAGCCGGGAATATCCGCGAATTCCCGGCGGCCAAAACTTATCGCGCGGGAAGGGGCGCTTCGGGTATGCTTTCGACTCCGTTCGTACCAACAGCGGCGATCCCGAAGATGTAATCATCCTTCGTCATCGTCTTGAGATCGTAACTCATGACGGGGGCGGACGAATCTTTCACGAATACATACCCAGTCCAGAAGGGTTCGTATGTCTTCCGGTAGTAGATCTTCCATCCGGCAAGTCCTTTCCCGTGAGAAGGATTGTCCCAGCGGAAGCGTGAGCCGTACTCGAGTTTGTCGACGAGCATCGCGTCGTTAGAAGGCGCGGGCGGGG
>JAJYGB010000172.1 GCA_021785235.1 Bacteroidota bacterium | reverse complement strand
TTGTCTCCACCCTGACATCAGCCATCATTTTTATGAAATCATCGAACAGGTAGTCGCTGTCGTGTGGGCCGGGGGATGCTTCCGGGTGGTACTGCACGCAGAACAGGGGGAGGCTCTTGTGCCTGAAACCTTCAAGCACGTTGTCGTTTAAATCGATGTGTGTGATTTCGTAATCCGAGGGGAGGCTGTCCGGATCGACAGCGAAGCCGTGGTTGTGTGAAGTCACTTCAACGGTTTCGTTCAGCAGGTTCTTGACTGGGTGGTTCGCGCCGCGGTGTCCGAATTTCATCTTGAAAGTCTTAGCTCCGGCGGCAAGCGCAAGCACCTGATGTCCGAGGCAGATCCCGAAGATCGGTTTCTTTCCGATGAGTTTTCTGATGTTGTCAATTCCGTATGTAACAGCGGCGGGATCGCCCGGGCCGTTGGAGAGAAAGATGCCATCCGGGTCAAGCTTTAGCACCTCATCGGCAGGAAAACTAGCCGGGACAACAGTCACGTCGCAACCGCGCTCGTACAACTTGCGGAGGATGTTCGTCTTTATTCCATAGTCGTAGGCGACTATCCTGTATTTGAAATCCGATTTGCCGTTCTTGGAGAAGCGGTACTGAGATTTTGTCGTGACGACTTTCGCGAGGTCAAGGCCCGACATCGACGGAAACGCCTTCGCCTTTCGGACGAGAGACGCGTCGCCAAGATCGGTCGTCGAAATGACGGCATTCATAGCGCCAGCATCCCTGATTATCCTGGTCAGCTTCCGCGTGTCTATAGCTTCAATGCCGACGACATTGTTGCGTTTCAGGTAATCTCCCAGGCTTTCCGAAGCTCGGAAATTGCTGTAAACCTTGCTGTATTCTCTGACGATGAAGCCCGCAACCTGAGGCTTCGAGGATTCGAAATCTTCGGGATTTATTCCATAGTTTCCTATGTGCGGATAAGTCATCGTAACGATCTGTCCGCAGTAGGACGGGTCGGTCAGGATCTCCTGGTACCCGATCATGCTTGTATTGAATACTACTTCGCCCGCGGTCTCGCCTTCAGCGCCGAAGGATTCGCCGGTAAAGACAGTACCGTTGGCAAGTGCCAGTTTTGCTTTCAAATCTGCTCCAAATTTTGACAATAAAATTTAATAAGACCGGCTATCCTTTACAATTTACCGCCCTCCAAAAGATTCTGAAGCCCTGTTTAAGATTTGCCGGGAAGTTGAGCTGGTGACTCAACCGACACTTCCCGGCTTCTTTTCTAAATCAGCCTGTCCTATGCGCGAAAGAAAATGGTGACGACAGACGAATCTTACGAAGAATGTCGGGTCGCGAGTGGCATTGCGGCCCCGTTTCTTGCTTCTATGACCATTTTGTGCCAATATTGTCGTATAAATCTGTGAAGACGATAAACCGCCTCACAAAACCGAGGAGCTTGACATGAAGAAAATTGAAGCTATCATTCGTCCGTTCAAAATTGATGATGTCCGGGAGGCGTTGATAGAAATAGGCATAAAAGGCATGACGATCACGGAAGTGAAGGGCTATGGCCGTCAGAAGGGGCACACAGAAATGTACCGCGGGTCAGAGTATCAGATCGATTTCCTGCCGAAGATGAAAATTGAAATTATTTCGCCTGACGACCAGGTCGACAAGATCGTCAGCACAATCATAAAGAGCGCCAAGACCGGCCAGGTTGGCGACGGCAAGATCTTTATTTATCCCGTCGAGGAAGTTATCCGCGTCCGTACCGAGGAGAGCGGAGAAGCTGCACTTTAAGATCAAGCTCCAAGTTCCAAACACCAAGCTCCAAACAAATCTCAAATAGAAAATCCAACAATATCAGGAAATTGCTTTCTCTTGACTAAACAAGGATCGTGCTTCTTTCTTGAATCGGAACTTTCCCCTCTGGAGTGCAAATGACGGGAAGTGCCAGGACTGAGTCGAAATTCCACGCGGGTTATGCGGCTCTCGTGGGCGAGCCGAACGTAGGCAAATCCACGCTCCTTAATGCCTTGCTAGGTCAGAAGCTTTCAATCGTAACACCCAAGCCTCAGACCACACGCCACAAGATTGCCGGGATACTCACCGGTGAGAATTACCAGGTGGTCTTCCTGGACACACCGGGGCTCATCAAACCAAAATACGCTCTTCAGGAGGTGATGATGTCGTTTGCCGGCGCCGCCGTCGACGAAGCGGACATCATTATCTTCCTGGCGGACGCATCGGACCGGGATGCGGCGTCATCGATAAAAAGCGCCATTTCGATTTCCGGCATCGACCGGCTGAAGGAGAAGAAGCCCGTCTTCATGGTGATCAACAAGATAGATCTCCTCAAGAAATCCGAAGTGCTCCCGCTAATCGTCGCGTTCAACGAAATCCATCACTTCGACGAGATAATTCCTATCTCCGCGCTCAAGGGTGAAAACCTGGACGACCTCAAGAAGACGATTGTGAAATATCTTCCGGAAGGGAACGCTTTTTATCCTGAAGACTACGCCAGCGACAGGGACGAAAGGTTTTTCGCAAGCGAGATCGTACGCGAAGAAATATTTAAGGTGTACAAGGAAGAAGTCCCATACTCGACGACTGTCGAAATTGAGGAGTTCAGGGAGAGCGATACAGAGCGGAAGACGTTCATTCGGGCAATTATATATGTCGAGAGAGATTCTCAAAAAGGTATACTCATCGGTAAGAAGGGCGCCGCACTGAAACAGATCGGCCAGAACGCGAGAAAGCAGATCGAGGAACTCATCGGCCATGAGGTGTTTCTCGAGCTTTTCGTGAAGATTGAGAAGGAGTGGCGCGACGACAAGGGGAAG
Source organism: Bacteroidota bacterium (assembly GCA_021785235.1). The sequence continues at coordinate 478 of JAJYGB010000172.1, read as the reverse complement.
ATCAAGAGACTCGGATATAGATAAATGTAAAGTCAAAAGTCAAAAGCGGTTGAGCGAGAGATTGACTGACCTCGGGGATTGAACGGGTTACACAGAATGAGACGGAGAATCAGAGGGAGACGTGTAACGTTTTTTTCTGTGTCTCTCCCTTTTCACTCGGTGGGACTCTGTGAAATGTTTTCCGCGCGCCTTGCATTACAAAAGCCGCGTTTGTTATTATAACTCCAGAAAACAGGAGTATTAAATGGCAGATATCCAACCTTTCAAAGCAATTCATTACAACACGGGTGTGGTTGGCGACCTCTCAAAAGTTGTCGCGCCACCCTACGACGTCATAAGCAAAGACCAACAGGAAGAACTCTACAAGAGAAATCCAAACAACATTATCAGGCTCGATCTGAACCACGATGCGGATCCGTATCCTTCCGCCGCTAAAGAAATGCAGAGGATGTTGAATGAGAAGGCGCTCGTGGTCGAC
>JAJYGB010000410.1 GCA_021785235.1 Bacteroidota bacterium | reverse complement strand
CGCCGACCCGCGATTTGGCAAGCCGGGTCAGAAGGGTAGGATACCCGGACAGATCGTAGCCAACGCGATATATCATTACTCCAATCCGGGCGCCTTCATCGTCGATCCGTTTGCAGTCGGAGGCACGCTCGGCGACGTTGTCGACAAGATCCCATATTTTCGCGACCGGCGATACAAAATTTTCGACACAACGTCCTCCGACGAGCGTATCACGCAGAACAACATCTTCCTCACCGGGATACCTGTAGAGACGAATTCCGCGGACTACGTTTTCCTGGCCCTGCCTGACGAGTTTTATTCGGGTACCGAAGATATTACTGTCGCGCTTTCCAACTTCAGGATGAAATTCAAGACCGTCTACAGGGAGGCAAACCGAATTCTTAAGACACGTGGTAACGTATCGGTGTTGGTTACTCTGCAGGCGGGCGAAACGGGTTTGGCCGATTATCCGTTTGAAGTGCAGCGCATTTTCGCGGAGGGAAATTACAAAACCGCCGGCAAAGTCTATCTGCCGGAACGCTCGACGAGAAGGTTCAACTACTTCGAACGGAAACCGCTCGTCGTGGAGATGACTGAGCTTCTGACTTTTGAGAAGCAATTGGCCGGGTAAGTGGCAGGTGGACGAGTCTCGTTTATACTCGTTATCCGCTCAGTCGAGAGCAGAATGGTGACGACAGTTGCGACACGGCCACGCGTTCATATCGGCGACGTTGCAACCTCGTCAAAATTCAAAGCCGTGACAGGGGTTTCTCACAAAACTTCCTGTATCCTCTGAAACGAAACCGCCCCTTCTCTCAGCAATTCGACCTTGCCCTTGGTGACGTCCACAACTGTCGAAGGGGTTTGAGAAATCAGCTTTCCCGCGTCTACGATCAGGTCGACTGAATCGAGCACAAGTTTACTTATAATCCCAATCGAATCGGGGTTGGGTTCACCTGAAAGGTTCGCGCTAGTTGAAGTAATAGGTATCCCGCAAATGCTCAACAATTCCCGGCAGAAATTATCGCTAGACAGTCTAATCCCTATCTTTCCCGTCCCCGCGGTCAGAATGGGAGAGACTATCGGAGACGCCTGGAAAACGATCGTGAGCGGACCGGGCCAGAAATTCCGCATGAGGACTTCGGCCCGTTCGGGGACACCGATCACCAGCTCCTCAAGGCTCTCCCTATTGGGAACAAGAACAAGTATGGGATTCGATTTCTTTCTTTCTTTTATTGCGAACACCTTCTCGACGATCTTAGGCTCAAGCGCGTTCGCCCCGATGCCGTAGATAGTCTCGGTGGGATAAATAATCACGCCGCCTTCCAGGATCACCTGCGCAGCCTGAGTTATGCTTCTCGCTTTTCCTGAGTCAACCTTCTTCGCCATTTAATTTTCCATCCTGTCAGAAACTCCCGATATTATTAGGCCTTCTTTCACGACGCGCTCGGGAGATATCTTCCTCATGCACTCAAACGTCGCGATTGGGCAATGTCTACCTCCGTGGATCGAACAGGGTCTGCATCGAAGACCGTTCTCCTCCACAACAACGGAATTCTTGTGATACGGATAAAAGCCAAACTCCTTCACCGTCGGGCCGAATATAGCTACAGTCGGGATGTCAAAGGCGGACGCCACATGGATTGGCGCGGAGTCGTTGGCAATGAGGAGCGACGCGCGCCTGACAACTTCTGCCGAAACCATGAAAGAAAGTTCTCCAACCGCGGAGACTATCCGGGGGTCCGTCGCAACGATTCCAGACGCCACATCGAGATCCTTTTTGCCTCCTATAATGACCACCTTGTCAAATTTCGAGAGGAGCTTTACGACGACTTCTCGCATCAGTTCTACCGGATACCTCTTAGTTTCCCAAACCGTGCCTGGCGCAACGACCGCGTAAGGCGTATTTACGCCGCGAATGGATAGAAACCGATCAGCAACTGTAGCGTCCTCCTCGTCGGGGTAGAGGCGCGGTTCCTCCCTCGCGGGCGTTATCCCAAGCGGATCGAGTAGCGACAGATTTCTTTCAACTTCATGCACGCCAAATCTCCACGGCTTTACGTGCGTGAAGCCCCCTTTCCAGGCGGAGCGGTCGAAGCCGACGCGCACGGCGGCGCCGGTTCCTCTTGCGAGGAACGCGCTTCTCAATGAACGGTGCGGACAAATGACGACGTCGTATTCGTTACCTTTCAACTCAGCACGAAGTCTCCTTAGCGCTTTAAAATAACGGTCCTTCCCATGCTTGTCATACACGATCACCCGTGATATGTCCGGGTGCGATTTCAATACGCCGGAAGTGTCGGGGATCGAGAGGAAATCAACCTGCGATTCGGGAAAAGAGCGCTTCAAGACCTGCACTACAGGCAAAGAGAGTATTACATCTCCGAGGAATGCAGTCTGAATAACGAGAGCTCGCTTCAACCGTGCCTCACCTTGTCGAGCATATCATGGAACACATCCACATGCTTGAACCTCTTGTGAAACCATAGCCAGTCGGACGGATGTCTTCTGATGAAATCCTCCAAGATAGCCACATGCCGTTGTGTCAATTCACGCACGCTCTCTTCCGAGTCGTCCTCTAAATCATCATAGTCTATCTTCCGGAGGTCGACCAAATAGGTGCCGTCTTCTCTTCTTATGAGAAACCCCGCCTGCATCTCGGCCCCAGTCTTGAGCGCGAAGGATGCCGGTCCCTGGAATGTTGGGACTTCCACGCCAAAAAAAGTGGAGGACGCGCTCTCCCTGGCCGCACTCTGATCCGCAAGAAGGGCGACTATCGCGTTGGACCTCAACTGCGTCAAAGCGGCCCTGATTGAATTGGCCATGGGAACGGTGGAATTACCGAGATGGCTCCTGTAACCTTCCGCGACTTTATCTACCGCCTTGTTGTGAAAGGGATGGACGATGATCTGCATCTGTCCGGGAAAGTATGCGCCAATGGTTAAAGCGATCAGCTCCCAGTTCGAGAAATGGCCACTCATCATAAGAAGACCTCGGCCCTTCTTCAGAGCATCTTCCACAAGGCGCCGCGACTCCTCCTTGAATTCCACAATCTTCTTCAAGTTCTCTCTTGTAAACTTTGGGAAATATAGAAACTCGAACAGCACAGTCGCTATGTTGACGTATGCGCCTTCCAGAATCTCTTCGAGCTCGGTATCTCCCTTCTCCGGGAAACAGAGCTTCAGGTTTGCCAACGCCACATCGCGACGGATCCTGAGGCGGCGGTAGGCAAATCGACCGACAGAAGCGGCCATCTTTTGAACACGCCTTATAGGAAACCTGCGTATGACTACGCCGGC
>JAJYGB010000278.1 GCA_021785235.1 Bacteroidota bacterium | reverse complement strand
ACAGATTTCGGAAGTGACCACAGAACGCGTGCGCAAGACGAAGGGGTTTGGAATGCGGCTGGCAATTATGACCGCACGTGCCCACTCATCGGCCGAACGCATTGCCGACGAGCTCGACATGAAATCCCCCATTATTTCGATGGACGGGGGACTTATCAGGTTACCGCACAGCGATGAGAACATATTCGCAAGCTATATAAAGCCCGACGTGGTCAGAACTGTGATCACGGAGGCTGAGAAGAGGTTTTCGAGCGTGGCGCTCTTTGTCGACGACAAAATGATGCGTCTTGAATCGGACACCATGCTCCCAAGCTACATCGACAGCCTCGAACTCGACACGGTCGTCGTAGAAGACCTTCTGTCGCACGCCGAGAGGACAATACAAATAATCGTCGGTGCGGACTCCAAGGGAACGATCAAGGAAATAGCCCGCAAGGCGATCGGTTTTTTCTCCGGTGTAACGGTGAACGTGTACCGCAGCTCCCAGCACAGTGACAGGTGGTATCTCGAAATCAGGAACAGGAGTTATTCGAAAGCAACGGGACTCGTGCACCTTGAAAGATATTTCCGGGTCGGCAGGAACGAAGTGGCAGTCCTCGGAGATTTTCAGAACGATCTGGAAGCGTTCAAGCACGCCGGGATAGGCGTCGCGATGAAAAACGCGGTATGGGAATTGAAGGAACACGCAGATCTCGTCACCGATTCGACCAACGATGATAACGGGGCCGCTGAGTTTTTCGACCTCATTTTCAAAATAAGAAACAACAGCCGGCATTAGCGAAAGTATGACCGATTTGCTCGCGAAACTGAAACACTCTCTCCGCAGCCTCAGAGGCATAGACTATGAGAGAAGCATAACGATTAAAGTCGCGCTTTTGATCGGGCTCGTCCTCGCCGTGACTTTCCTTGCACCCTCGCAGAGCCAGCTGACGATTCATTACGATGTCGGGACCATCTGGACACACGACGACGTCATCGCGCCGTTCTCTTTCCCGATTTATAAGGACCCGACCGAGTACCAGAAGGAAGTGAAGGCGGCGGTTGAGAACGTGAAGCCCGTGTTCGACCGCGTAGAGATAGAGAGATACCGCATCGACTCGGTGGCCGCATTTATCTCGCAGGTTCAGAACGCTATCGAGCTGCAACTGAGGATGGAAAGGGAGAGGAACCGGGCGGTGTTCACGAGAGATTCTGCGGCTCTATACGATATACTTGAGAATTTTCCCTACAAATTCTCAAGTTCCGACTGGCGTCAGCTTCTTGTAAACATCTACCGCAGGCCGATTACACTCAGGCGAATAAGTTCACTCACTCCCACGGTCACTTCGATACTTGCGAGCGACTATCAGACCGGAATCATCGACAGGCCGAGGGATCAGGTAGGATCCTCGGTAATCGTCGTACGTCTCAGGAATTCGGAAACCCCGATCCCGCTCGAGCAGGTGCTGACTCTGCAGGATATCGCAAACCAGCTCGACCTCGCGGCGTTAAGCATACTCAAGGGGGATACTGCCACGGCGCAGATCCTCTCGACCGCCATTACCGCGCAAGTTCTTCCCAACCTTTCCTACAACCGCTCACAGACGCAACGCGAGATAAACGCCGCGGTGGACCTCGTTCCAAAAACCATCGGCTTCGTGAAGGAGAACGAACGGATCATCGGCAAGCACGACCGCATCACCAGTGATATCAAGCTCAAGCTCGATTCGCTTGAGAAAGCGCTCCAGGAGAGGACGGGGGCGGCGGATATCATGCTGCAATACGGCGGGAAGTTCCTCATGATGCTCGTCATCATCGGCCTCCTGAGCATCTACCTCTTCCTCTTCAGGAAAAAAATCTTCTACAACAACAAGATGCTCCTGTTGATTGCCGTGCTCATCATCTTCGAGGCATTGTTGATGTATTTCGCCTTCACGGCTCAGACGGCGCTCCCCGTGGAGTACCTTGTCCTTGTGCCGGCGGCATCGATGATACTGACGATAGTATTCGATTCGCGTGTCGCGTTTCAGGCGACGGTGGCAATCGCCCTGCTCGTCGGCGCGATGAAAGGCAACGACTTCAGCGCTGCATTCACCGCGCTCAGTGCAGGGGCACTGGCAGTCTACACGGTCCGCGACATCAAGAACAGGACCCAGATCTTCAGAAGCCTGGTATTCATTTTCCTCGGCTACGCCGTAGCAACGCTCGCCGTCTCGTTCCAGAGAGCCGAGGATCCCAACGCCATCCTCGCCGATTTCTCGCTCATCGCCGTCAACTCGGTACTTTCACCTATCATCACCTTCGGGCTGCTGATTTTCTTCGAGAAGGTTTTCAACATAGCCACAGATCTTACGCTCCTCGAGTTGTCGGACTTCAACCAGCCTCTCCTGCGCGAACTCTCCCAGAAGTCTCCCGGCACTTTCCATCACTCGATCATTGTAGGAACGCTCGCCGAAAAAGCGGCGGAGGCTGTCGGCGCGAATTCCATTTTGGCGCGCGTGGGTGCATATTACCATGACATCGGAAAGACCCTGAAGCCCGAGTATTTCATCGAGAATACGATGGATTCGAATAAATCGAAGCATGACTGGCTCCCGCCCGATATCAGCGTGGAGATGGTGATGTCACACGTTTCCGATGGGATCGAGCTCGGCAGGAAATATCATCTTCCACAGCGCATCCTGGATTTTATACCGATGCATCATGGGACGACACTGGTCGCATATTTTTACGGCAAGGCTTTGAGAAGGCCATTCGCAACCGGAGACGTGAGCGAGGACGACTACAGGTACGAAGGACCGAAACCCCGGTCGAAAGAGACGGCGATAGTGATGCTTGCCGATTCGGTAGAGGCCGCCACGCGCGCTTTGAAGGAGAGATCGATGGGCAATATCGTCTCCATGATCGATGCGATCGTGACAAGCAGGTACGAGGAGGGACAACTCGACGAAACGAATCTCACTTTCAGTGATCTAACGAAGATCAAGGAGAACTTCCTCGCGGTTCTCTCCGGGATTTACCATAAGCGCATCGAATATCCCGAGCAGAGATCCGGTCCCGAGATGGACAAGGCCGCCAAAGGAGATGATATACCGGAGCCGGTTGTAGATTTGAGCCAGCAGGAATTGGACGAGCTTGCCCCGCCACCTGCCCCTGGACTGACAAGGAAGAAGCGGCGTGCCCGTCCCGCACATGCCACGAAGCGCTCGCGCAGGAAATAGACATCCTTCCCCAACAAGAAAAGAGGCCGTGCCCGAACTGAACAGGAAAACTTCCGATCACCGCGCTGTGGATTCCCACATGCAGG
>JAJYGB010000070.1 GCA_021785235.1 Bacteroidota bacterium | reverse complement strand
CCACAATCTTTGTCGGGTCGGCGATGGAGAGACCTTTGAAGAGGATTGTGTCTCCGAGCGAATTAACGAACCGGTTACCGCTTACAGTTACAAGCGGAAGTGTCTGGTTTCTGTTCGGTGGATAACTGGGAAATCGTTCATGCCACCATTCATGACGCGATTTCGATTGGTCCGCTTTCACTACCTGGGCGACAACTACTCCTGTCTTCGCGGTAATGATGGACAGAAGAGAAAAGAGCAAAAGATACCTCTTCATGGCTTCTCCTTGCGGTTACTAGAATTGTTACCGTGTCTCAACAACATTTGAACACGACGGCACATGGAACATTATGGACGCCGGTCATTTTGTGAAAGGTTCCGGGGAAGACTCCGGATCCCTATCCAAGCGTGACGTAGATTTTATTTTCCGCCAGGAGTTTAGAGACCGGGACCAGGTTTCCTTCCATGGTTTCGCCGTTCAGCACAATTTTCTTTACGCCCTTCTCAGCGCTTCCTGGATTGTCGATCTGTATGTTGAGCACGTTGCCGCGAAATCGCCGCCTGACGGTGAATGATTTCCACTTCGACGGTATGCAAGGATCGATGCGAAGGCCGTTCACCTCCGGCTTGATTCCGAGAACGTATTGTGTGATTGCGTGGTAAGTCCAGGATGCGGAGCCGGACAGCCATGGGATGCGCGAAACGCCGTGCCTCGGACTCTGTTTCCCATGAGTCGACTGGCAAACCACATAAGGTTCTATCTCACGTATTTCTGCTTTTTTGTTGTAAGCGGCCGGCAAATACGCTCGCAGGTATTCGTATGCCTGGTTGCCGTGACCTAGAATCGTCTCTGCCATGACGGCCCACGCCTGCGTGTGTATGAAGATGCCGGCGTTCTCTTTGAGCCCGGGATTGAAGAAAGATGCGCGGACAACTTTATGATCGGTCTTTACAAACGCGGGGTCGCAGAGCGCCAGCCCGTACTTCGACGCGAGCCGCTTGTGAACCTGTTCCATAGCTGTCTCAGCCTGATCCTTCGTTGCGAGGCCGGAAATCACCGACCATGTCTGAGGATTAAGAAAGATCATTCCTTCCGCGCACTCTTTGGATCCCAACTTCAGGCCGTCGCTTCGATACCCGCGCATAAACCATTCGCCGTCCCATGCATAGCGCTTGATGTTGCTGTCGAGGCGCTCGATGGTCAGATTCGCCCACGACGACTCGTCCGCTCTATGCAATAGAATTGCCACGTCGGCATAGACCTTCAGTGCACGACGCAACTGCATTGAGATGAAGATAGATTCGCCCTTCCTGCCGAAGCGGAGAGTATCGTTCCAATCGGCCTGTAAACCGCTTGGCAGCCCGTGCGGTCCCGATCTCCCAAGATTGAACTGAATTGCGCGCTTCATATGTCCAAAGACGGATTCCTCACCCTTGTCGGCGAACGGGAGGACTTTACGGTAGAAAGCCACCTCGCCGGTCTCGTTGACATAGGCCGGGATGGCATCGAACATCCAGAGAGCGTCGTCGGAACGGTATTCGTCTTCCTTCGGAGCCTGCTCCTTGCCCGGCGTGTGACTGAACGGCAGCACCACCGGCATCGCTCCGCCCGTCCAGGCCTGGCCGGTGATCATGAGTTCGAGCCTTTTCCTGGCCTCTTCGGGGATGGCATGCATTACGCCGATGAGATCCTGCATCGTGTCGCGATACCCCAGCCCATCGCGGTCGATTCCGGAGTATATGAGACTTGCGGAGCGAGACCACGCATAGGCAACCAGTGAATTGTAAATCCCCCATGTGTTCACGGTGGCGTTCAGCCCGCTGTCCGGAGTGTGGGCGGAGAATCCCCCGATCCTCTCGTGCCAGAATGATTTCAGCTTCTCAAGCTCCTCGTCCGCCTTCGAGATATCGCTGAACTCATCCGCGGCCTGTTTCCCTTCGACCTCCGCGCTCCCGATTCCAGCGATAACGAGAAACTCCTTCGATTGCCCGGCTGAGAGGGTGAACTTTATCTGAAGTGCACCGCACGGGTTGTCGCCATAGGCGAGACTGTCCGAACATTTTCCGCGGTCAACGGCAATAGGGTTGGCATATGTCCGGTACGGACCGAGGAATGCTTCGCGGTCCGTGTCGTAGCCGACGACCTTTGCCCCGGTTATTGCCTGAAACGTGTGGCGTGCCTGGTCCTTCTCTTTGAAATTTTCGCGTTGAGGTGGAATGTTCAGGTTCGTGCCGTGGTCTATGATTCCGTCGACGACTTTCATCTGGGCAATGTACTGAACGTATTGAATGTTGAGGAGGTCGTCAATGGTGTTCCAGTTCCCGGCGTACTCGAAGTAGCTGAACGCACTCAACGTACGTTTCGTCTTGGATGTGTTCGTTACCTTCACCTTCCAGATTTCAAATGTCCGGCCGAGCGGGACAAAGTAGGTCACTTGCGACTTGATGCCGCTGTATTGAGACTCGATCACGGTGTACGCGGTACCATGACGACAGATCGATTTGAATTTGCCGAGCGGTTTGCCGACCGGCTGCCAGGAAGCCGACCAGAAATCCCGCGCCCCATGGTCGTGGAAGTAGATGTATCTTCCCGGCTGGTCGGCAGGAATTGAATTGAACCTGAAGCGTACAAACCGCCCCATCCCGCCGGACTTGTAAAAACTGTAGCCGCCGGCATTATTGGTTATTATTGCGCCGTATTCGGTGGAGCCGAGGTAATTGCTCCAGGACTTCGGGGTATCGGGGCGTGTAATTACGTATTCTTTGTTCCTGTCGTCAAACGTACCGTATTGCATGGGCAAATCTCAATAGTGAGTTCTTAATTTTAAGTAAAAGTTTCGGAACGTCGAATCCATTTTCCGATTCGATCCACTTGTGCCGGGCCGGAGACTCGAGTCCATGCACAATTCCCAATTCAAAATTTCAAATTGAAAATTTAGAGTCCTATTCTAGCTCGCTTCCGGGATTCCTGCTGCTTCGCGTTGCGCGCCGACGACTTCCTTGATCTTGTTCATGGTCGGCTCATCCAGCTTGTAGAAAAAGATAAGCAGAATCAGTGCAATAACGCCAGGGACTGCCGGGATAACGCTCATCATCGATGTTAATCCCGTCAGAACGTCGAGATTCTGAGCAACGTTGGCCTGGAATCCGGTCAACGCAAGGATCCATCCTGCGCACATTGCTCCCACAGCCCAGCCTAACTTGTTCGACATGATGGAGGCCGAGTATACGAGCCCGGTGGCTCTTCTTCCCGTTTTCCACTCAGAGTGGTCGGCCGTGTCTGCATACATTGCCCAGAGGAGAGGAGATA
>JAJYGB010000031.1 GCA_021785235.1 Bacteroidota bacterium | reverse complement strand
CGCCCTCCGGCATCGCCTGTGCGATCTGCGGCGGCGAGCGGTCTGACCCTGGATAAGGAGGTCGCCCGGATTAGTATGGCCGAGCCGCACTCGCCAGTGCTGCTGTCGGAGGCGCTCGCGGGCGTCGGCGTCCGCAAGGCAATGGAGCTCCTGTACTATTTCCCGCGGAGATATCTCGACCGCACCAGGATTTACAAGATCCGTGATGCCGGCACCGCCATACTGATCCCGGAAGAGGTGACATTCGTCGGAAGGATAAAATCCATCCAGGTGGTTCGCAGGGGACACGGCCGCGGGATGATGTTCATAAGATTAGCAGACGAAACCGGAACGATGCGCTGCGTCTGGTTCAACGCGGTTCAGTACTTCGCTAATGCCTTCAAGGAAGGCGAGTTCATCGCCTTCTCGGGGAAGGTCACGTCATACCAGGACCAGCCTTGCCTCATTCATCCCGAATATGACCACCTCGAAGACGAATCCGACGAAGAGTTCCTGCATACCGGAGGGATAATCCCCGTCTACCCGACGACGGAGGCGCTGAGGAGAGTCGGGCTCGACTCGCGCGGGCTCCGGAGAATCATGAGGGGTCTCTTAAGCGCGCACGACAATTACGAACTCCCGGGCGACACGTTTCCGAAAGAAATACTGTCGACAAACTCGCTGATGAATTTCAAAGAAGCCATCTTCGCCATCCATTTCCCCGGCGACGCAAAAGTTTGAAGAGCTCTTCTATCTTCAGCTTCTCCTGGCGATCCGGCGCAACCTCATCAAGCATTCTCCCGGCATATCGATGACGGGAACGGGGACTCTCGTCGAACGGCTGGTTAAGGAGCTTTTGTCGTTCAAGCTGACCGAGTCGCAGAAGAAAGTCCTGCAGGAAATTTACGCGGATCTCAAATCAGGTCATCCGATGCACAGGCTCCTCCAGGGAGACGTCGGAAGCGGAAAAACCATCGTCGCGCTGATCGCGATCCTCGTTGCCGTCGAGAACGGCTGCCAGGCCGCGTTCATGTCGCCCACGGAAATACTCGCCGCGCAGCATTTCGCCACGATCCGGCAGTATCTCGATACGCTGGGGGTGGAGACGTCGCTCCTCATCGGCGGGCAGAAGAAAAGCGTGAGAACCCAGGTCTACTCGGACATCGAAGAAGGCAAGACATCCGTCGTAGTCGGAACACACGCGATCATACAGGAGAAGGTCCGGTTCAAGCGCCTGGGATTAATCGTCGTGGATGAGCAGCACCGCTTCGGCGTAATGCAAAGGATGGCGCTGCAGGAGAAAGCGGAACCGGATAATGGCGAACCTCACTTGCTTGTAATGACGGCCACACCAATTCCGCGGACCCTTTCCCTGACGATCTACGGCGACCTCGATATCTCCGTCATCGACGAAATGCCTGTGGGGCGAAAAAAGACAAGGACCGCGCTGCGCGGGGAATCAAACCGCGATAAGGTCTACAAGTTCATCCGCGACCAGGTCCTTGCGGGAAGACAGGTGTTCATCGTTTACCCGCTTGTGAACGAGACGGAGAAGTCCGACCTGAAGGCCGCAACCCAGAGTTTCATCAGGCTGAGGGACGAATTGTTCCGCGGGTTCAAAGTCGGGCTGATACACGGGCAGATGACCGAGGCGGAGAAGAACGACATCATGCTGGCCTTCAAGAAAAATGCGATAAATATACTTGTCGCCACGACCGTCATCGAAGTCGGGATCGACATTCCAAATGCCACCGTAATGCTCGTCGAGCACGCCGACAGGTTCGGATTGAGCCAGCTGCACCAGCTTCGCGGCAGAATAGGGCGCGGCATTCATCAGTCGTATTGCATTCTCATGACGGAAGACAAATACCTGGACGAGAAGAAAATCAGCACGAGCGACGAAGCCACGGCGCACCAGAGGCTGAAGTTGTTCACATCGACGACGGACGGGTTCAAAATCGCCGAATACGATCTTATGCTTCGAGGGCCGGGCGAGTTCTTCGGGACGAAGCAGAGCGGTATGCCGCCGCTCAAGCTTGCGCACCTCATAAAGGATAGGGACATAATCATCCAGGCAAGAAAAGCCGCGTTCAAGCTCGCGGAAGAGGACCCGCACCTGAGGGATAAGTCACACGAGAAGATGAGAGAGACGCTGATGCGCAATTACAGGGAAAGCTTTGAATTTCTCAAGGCGAACTAGAAGGGCCTTAGCACGTCACCCCCTTGTGACTGCAAAGTTTCCGGAATCCAAAGGCGACATGCGGCTGCGGTCGGCCACGGTTACGCACACATCTATTCCTGAAACCCGGCTGCTGCCGAGGCTGCGGTAGAAGAGCGACGCGGCAGTCTTAACGAAATGTCGGACAGGTCTTCCCAAAAACGCGGACATGTCGAGCAGTGATCCGACCGCACGCTTGACAACGAGCAAATGAAACCACCGTGCCTGTCGTTCCCGTGAAAACGGGAACCCAGAAGCGCGGATTCCCACTCACTGTTTCGTGGTGACAAGATTGGTGGGAATGAGAATGCGGGCGGATGGAGTCCCCACACAGCCTCTTACGTACAGGAGAATTGATTAAAGGGATCAGGCAATTCTACCAGGCGGACAAATCCGGAGAAGATTTGTTGAAGCAGGCGATAACAAAACTTGGACTGAGTGCGAGAGTTTACGACAGGATCTCGAAAGTTGCGAGGACGATTGGGGACCTTGCTGCCAGAGGTGTTTACTTCCCGGGCACATAGCCGAGGCGATACAGCACACGAGCCTCGATAGGCAATTGTATCTGGAGGCGTGGAGCTGCGGTGGTATTTGCAAACGTACTTGACAAAACGGGATTGCCACCCTAACTTCTCTCGTCAGGCGATAAGGGGGCTGAAGGGCAAATGAACCGGATATTCGTTAGCTTCGACAGTGTTTTTAATTTCGGCGATTAAGTGCAGCCGCAGCAGAAAAGAGGGCATTGATACGTTTGCGAAAGTCTGGGTGTACACATTCGGGCTGGCGCCGGACCTCACCCCATTCTTAGACAAGAAGAAAAGCCGGTGACTTCATGAAGAAGGAGACTGGAAGTGGAATTGTCTACCATGGCAGATAAGGACAGAAACAAGAGGCGAGAAATGAGAAAGAGATACCTGTTCGGTTTCCTTTTTGTTTTACTGTTTGCATCTTTCAGTTGCAAATCGCCGATTGGTCCGCCACCGGACAATACTCCGCCCGGCAAGCGGGATTATGTCTGGTCGATAGACAGCGTCGACTACGGGAATCTACCAAGTACAATTCAGTTGGAGTCAATCTGGGGGAGCTCAGCCAC
>JAJYGB010000633.1 GCA_021785235.1 Bacteroidota bacterium | reverse complement strand
CAAGCCCCGTCTTTCCGTCGACCACAATCTCAGCCAGACCGCCCACGTCCGTGGTAATCACCGGCTTGTTGAAATTGTACGCGATCTGCGCGATGCCGCTTTGAGTCGCATCTATGTATGGAAGGACAACCACGTCTGAGGTCGAGAAGTATGCGGCGACATCCTCATTCGGGATATAATCGGAGAAGACTCTAACACTCCGCCCAATCCCAAGTTGATCGATCTGGTCTCGGTAACTCTTTTCATTATCATAGAACTCACCCGCAACAAGGAGTGTAAATTTAACGGAAGCGAGCGCTTCTTTCACCGCATCGAGAAGGACATGCAAACCCTTGTATTTTCTGATATAACCAAAGAACAGCACGATTTTTTCGTCCCGACCGATGTCGAGTTTTCTCCGTGCTTCCCCTTTCGCCATTTCCCTTCCGAATATCTCGTAGACAGGATGCGGTACAAGTCTGTACGACGGCGATTTGATGACCGAAAGGAGATCTTTCTCTACGGATTTTGATTGCACTATGAAGTAGTCGCCGGTTTTAAGCAGCCAGGTCGTGAGCATGGTGTCGACCGGAGTTCTTTCGTGCGGGAGGACGTTGTCACAAATATAAAGCACCTTGCAGTGCGACTTTCTTTTAGCGACTCTCGCGATCGTGCCGAAGGCAGGCGCAAAGAAAGGCATCCAGTACTTGAATATCAGGAGATCCGGATTCTGCCTGGCTGCCAGTCTTCCCGCTTTGAACCACGTGATCGGATTGAGGGTGTCGATGACCTGGGGGTTCGGCTGTTCCCCTCCGGCTTCACCTTTTTCCTCCTGGGATTTCCCCGGGAAGAGGAATTTTGGGTATTGCCGTTTGAACGTTATTATCGATACTTGGTGGCGGCGTATTGAGAGGTGATCGCGGAGTAAAGAGACATAATGGGCTATTCCACCCCGGAGCGGAAAAGCCGTGCTTACGATCGCTATCCTCATTTAGCGGAGACTGACACAGCCGGATGCTCCATGACCTCCATTACCGCGTCAAGGACCTTCCCGGAAGGCAGATGCTCGAGGCAGAAATAATCCTTGTTCACACATTTCGGCATGAAGAAACACGTGCACTCCTTGTCGGGCTCGACAATCTTTCCGAGACCGTACAGTTCAAACTCGTTCTTGTTGAAGATGTTATTTATCAGGACAATCTTCTTGTTCAGCCCAATGGCGATGTGCATCCCCATCGTAACCCCTGTTACCACGAGGTCAACCTGATCCACGAGGTTTATGAACTCTCTCAATGGGAAGAATCCCGGATACTCGGCGCCGCTCCTGGCCGCGATTCTCCTGTTCCTCTCGTCTTCCTGCTCACCGCCGAGAAGAACGACTTTATGTCCTTTTGAAATGAGTGCCTCCGCGACCTCAGCCCATCTTTCTTCAGCCCAGAGACGACTGGTCCATCTTCCACCACACCCCGTGTTCAAGCCGATCACTTGTCGGGGTGAGTCCATATTCCATGTGTAGCCATCGGACTCAAAATTAGAAAGGATGTATTTCTCACCGCTGAAAGTGAATCCGCAGATCTCGAATACTTCCTCCAGGTAGCTCTTTGTATTGGCCTTGTTCACGTCGTCGAAGACACCCGTGAGGAACTTCTTGTACGCCAGCTCGTCGGCGGGGACGGTTTTGCCTTCTTTCATCAGGAAACCGCGTTTAACCCGCGCCTTCACGCGATTGGCGAGAGCGGCCGCTTCGTAATCCTTATCAAGGCTGAAAAGATAATCGAATTCCGTCTCTTCTATCTGCAGGATGGCAGGAAGTCCGAATTTCAATTTGCGGTCCACCTCCTCGGGAAGAAAGTCCGGTGTCAGGGTGAGCCACCATATTTCAGCCTGCGGATGAAGCGCTTTTATTTTTCTGAGTAGAGGAGTTGTACGGATGACGTCACCGAGGGCACCCAGTTTTATTATCAGGAATCTTTCTTTTACCTGCTCATAGAAGGAGCAGTCGGCGCAATGGACCCCGTGAAGCTTGTGAGGTTTGCATGGTATATATCCAAGGTAGTGCCTGCAATCGCTTTTGACCAATGTTTTTTTATCTTCGGATATCATATCAGTTGAATACTTTCTCTTTAATTACGTATTCTTCTTTCGCGGTCGTCCGGGTAATCATCTCCCCCAGCAGGCCGATCGACACAAATTGGACGCCTACTATGATCAGAAGGACTCCCACTGTGAAAAGCGGCCGGTTGCTGATCGCGGTCCTTCCCATGGCCCATTCTATCGTCAGCTCCAGATCAATACCGAAACCGAGGAGGAAAGTCATCATACCCAAAACGCCGAAGAAGTGGAGAGGACGTTTGCTGTAGCGCGTCGTAAAGATGACTGTGAGAAGATCAAGGAAACCATGCCAGAACCGGTTCATTCCGAACTTCGTCTTTCCGTATTTCCTGGGATGGTGGACAACCGGAATCTCGGCGACCTTGTAGCCCGCCCAATGCGCGAGCACCGGGAGAAACCGGTGCATCTCGCCATAAACCTTTATGTCCTGAATGACTTCGCGCCTGTACGCCTTGAGTCCCGAGTTGAAGTCGCGGAGTTTTATACCGGTCATGACTGAAGTCGTGTAATTGAAAAGCTTCGAAGGTATCGTCTTGGAAATCGGGTCGTGCCGTTTCTTTTTCCATCCGTTCACGAGATCATATCCCGCTTCCAACTTCTCCACGAGACGCGGGATTTCATTCGGGTCGTCCTGGAGATCGCCGTCCATTGTGACGATTATTCTTCCGACGGCATGCTGGAACCCGACCGACAGGGCGGCAGACTTGCCGTAGTTTCTCCTGAAGCTGATAAACTTATATCTCCGGTTTTTCCGGTGGATCTCCCTCAATACCCTGACGGAATTATCAGTGGAACCGTCATCCACAAATATTACCTCGTAGGTCACGTTCATCCTGTCAAGGGCATCTCGAATGCCAAGAGAAAGGGGCATCAGCGATTGCTCCTCGTTATAGAGCGGAACTACGACGGAAATATCTATCCTTTTCGGAGGCCTGTCCCTGAACTGTCTTTGATTCTGTTCTTCGTTCGTCTTCTGAAAGTTTTCGCTCATCATGCCGCCAATCGTTTCTTAGAAAAATACCGTCAGGACTGCAAAAATGCAACGAGATTGACAGAGATTTGGCGTGCATAGATGGATCGGGTGATATTTGTCGAGGTGTGCGTTTCTGCACAAAGACGCCAAAAACAAGCGAAGACATGCGGCTTTATCTTGATTTGGGGACTAAATCGTAATAAATTTCTCCGTGAATGGGAACCGAAAA
>JAJYGB010000212.1 GCA_021785235.1 Bacteroidota bacterium | reverse complement strand
GCCGTCAGTGAACAGCTACTAGGATATAATCCAAAGGTGAACAATCTCTACGGAATGCTTCCCCTGGCCGAAAATGATTTCATGGTTATAAGCGATAGCAATGTGAACGCCGACGCAAATTACCTGAGAGAAAACATAAAGTATTTTCGCGATGAGAATGTCGGTCTCGTCACGAATTTGATAAAAGGGATAGGTGGACAGAGCGTAGGGGCCCTGTTCGAGAATCTGCACCTCAATTCATTCGTGATTGGAAACATCAGTCTCCTCGACCTGGCAGAGCGAGAAATCGTCGTCGGCAAATCCATTTTCTTCAGAAAGTCGCAGTTCGACCGTCTGGGTGGAATCATGGAATTGAGGAACTACCTCGCGGAAGATTACCTGATGGGAATGATGTATAAGAAGAACGGTTACCGCGTCATTGTTTCGCCGCTGACCATAAGCACAACCAATCACTCATGGAATTTCAATAAATTCCTGAATCGTCACACCAGATGGGCGCAGCTGAGATGGGACCTAAACAAGCCCGCTTATATCGGCGAACTGCTTATGAATTTTCCGCTGTGGTCATTGATATTCGCAGCCATCTCAGGATTCTCGTATGAAACTTCACTAGTGACCGCTCTTTGCTGGGCCGCGAAAATTTCAGGCGACGCGTTTTTGAACGCCGCCCTCTCGACAGGGATTGGAATCAATCAGTGCCTCGCCGCTCCCATAAAGGACATCGTCATCGCCTTACTCTGGCCCGTTCCACTTATCAATAGAAAGACTAACTGGCGCGGAAATCCGGTGAGGATAACTCATAAAACGCTCTTGCTTCCGTCGAACAATTAGCGCAACAAAACCGGGGTACTCTGGCGAGAGGTACAAGAAATTTCGTCTCCTTCCTCCACACCTCATTTGACACAAAGTCCCTTTCCAGCGCGCTTATTCTCCGCCAACGACAAGTTCATGTATGTCAAACGCGCCTGTCTTCGGAAGATTACGGTATCCCATCTCCGCGAGCGAAAGTAGCCTTTCGTTCGTTCGATTTTCTGCCAGCCATTTCGGGAATCCGGAGATCTCCGGTAGATCGACCGCACATCCGTTGTCAATGAGGTACTCCCGATTTCCCGCTTCGTGGGCACCGATAGGTGGAAGGAACAACATCGGTATACCGAGCGCCGCATAGAAGACCATTTCGCTCGGCTTGGTTATAACAAGATCGGTTGACTTGAGTGCCTCATTGAACAGATCGAAGGAGTGGAAAATATCTCTGTCGAAGATTATTTGAACCTGCTCCGAGTCATAGAGACCATACCTATTAAACAAACGCTCCACGTCGGCGAAGACTTTGTCATTGTCGCCGCATGACACAACGAGGCGAAGGCTTCCATCCTTGATTTGGTCGAACATCGACTTAACCAGCTCCTCGAAGGCATTGAAGTACGCGCCGGACCCGCTAAACGGAAACATTATCGAAAGCGGGGCTTGGGAATCACGCCGAAGTCGGCCCTTTCTCGCGTCCAGAGTCGAGACGAGAGTGTGCATGTCCTTCGCTCCCGTGTCGGCGACAGGAAGCGGGAACCCCGTCACGTGTATCCGTTCGGGGCGAACCCCGTAAGAAACAAGCCTGTCGGCTGACTTCGAGATCGGGACCATGTACTCGATGCTCCCTGCTTTCGGATCGACCGGCACCCACACCCTGTGGAAATCAGTGTCACAGAGGAGAAGGAAATTCTTTCCTGGATATTTCCGGTAGACGGAAAACATTGCGTGTAGATAGAATGTGTGGAGAAGTGAAGGGACTTGGCCGTCAAGTGAATCAAAGAACGGCCTGCCCATCCCAAACTTATCAAGGACGTGGACAAACTTTGATGCCGCCATCGACGGAGGAGTGTTGCCTTCGGGAATTCTCAAGATTCCTTCAAACCAGTTATACAGAAGCTTGTTTTTCCCATCTGCCTCCCTTGAGGCTTGAGTATGGGTGTTCTGAGCGCCGTTCCAAATTATCTTGTCGACCCTGCCGACGTATGGTTCGCGATCTACTCTGACTACTGCCGCGTGCCCATAGCCTGCGATGTTGTGCGCGGCTCTCATATGCCCGAAGCCCATAAGGGCAGTAGTGATGATATACTTGCTGGTTTCAACCTTCTGCGACATAGCTGTAATTTTCAATCCGAAATTAGAATAATAGTTTGAGCTTTTAGATGGGCAAGAGGATTTTGTTGGTTAATATAGGATTCAACAAAATATCAAACAACGTCTCGCTATAGCATCGGAGTCCACTTCGAAGCGACGGGGGTCGCTCGAAAGACCACCCCGGATGAGTCCGTCGCACTTAAGTCGACGTTTCATTTGAGATTTGACCAATGGCGATCACCGGCAAGCTGAAGAACCGTGGACCGACATCGTGCCGCATAGGTCAACTCTGTCGATCCACTCTCTGGTCTTATCTAATTGTTTTTTACCACTCGATAACCGCTTTTATCTCGTCGTCGCCGTGATGCGAAAACGCGGACGAGAAGTCGTCGAACTTATGTCTGTTGGTTATCAGCTTGTTGAGATGGTCACCCCAGAGTAGTTTCGCGTGCGCGAGGTCATCAACCGCGAACTGGAAGTGATCGCGGGCGGCGTTCACGCTGCCGATCATTACCTGATTTTTGAGCACGAGACGTCTTATGAGGTCCGCCCCGTCGATCTGAAGCGGACGATCTCCGCCGGGAACGCCGGTCAATACGTATACGCCGTTCATCGCAAGGGCATCGAGCAGATTGAACTCAACAGGAGCTACTCCGGTGGCATCGAAGACAAGATCCATCGGCACCACTGAGTCAGCGACTTTCTGAGCAGGGATTTTTCGACCGTCGAGATATCTTCCGCCTATCTTCTCGAACCATTGAGGGCGCACGCTCTTTTCGTCGACGATATCTAGCCCGTACACGTCTGCCCCACGGAGCACGAGAGCGATCGCGGCCAGTAGGCCGATCGGGCCGAGCCCAGCGACTAGACATTTCTTACCGTAAAGCCAATCCGGCGTCGAGCCCGCGTCAGGAAGGCGCGACGTCTGTATTCTCACAGCCTCGTCTATTGCCTTCTCGGCAACAGAAGTCGGCTCCGTCAGCACACCGATCTCTTCCAGATCGGAAGGAACGTGAACGATGTACTGCTCCTTGTCTACAACATATTCCGTCTGGTAGCCGTCCAGGCCCCAGATACCACGCTCGTGATAATCTCCGGTCAGGCACATGTCGGAGCGGTTCATGAGACATGGAAGGCATTTTCCGCATCCCCTCCTTACCGTGAAAACGATGTAGTCGTCTTTC